>NZ_JBFULO010000711.1:0-1184 GCF_054049855.1 Stenotrophomonas sp. P5_B8
GTGGTGTCTACCTCACGGAAGAGGTGATTGGCTTAGGCTCTTATGGCCGCACCCTGACCCTCTTGACCTTGGAAGAAGCGGAAGACGATGAAGATGAATGAGACTATTTCGCCCTGCATCTGGACAGATGGCTTGCATTATCGTTTGGCGAACTAAGAAACGCCGGGCTTCGCCTTACGCTCAGTTCTCCTTTATCGGACAAAGGCCTGATATTATTTCCTACTATTCAAGAGACCAATTACCAAATGAGCAAACCGACCCTTGATTCAATTGCCTCTGCAAAAGCCAAGCTTGCCGAAGAGCTGCGTAAGCTGGAAGAGCAAGAAGCAAAATTGATTGAAGACGAAGYCTCTGATGCGTTTCTGCAGATTTCGGATTTGCTGACTCGTTACGGACARCATCTGACGTCTAAGCAGAAGGCCGATATTGCGAACCAGGTTGGCGGTTCGTTTAATGGGCAAGCTCGCCAAAAGAAGACTTCTGGTGAAAAGAAGGCAGTCGCCCAGAAATACTGGCTGCCGCACACTCAGGAAACTTGGTCTGGCCGAGGCCGTACCCCTCGCTCGTTCGCGGCTTGGGAAGGCACGGCGGCCTATAAAGAATGGAAGTCCAAGCACCCTGATGAGAAGTTCCCCGCGTATCCGGGCTGATTTTTAGCGAGACGGGCTCTGTTTAGGCGGAGCCCGCGCCTTTGGACAGCAGTCTCAGCAGAACGCTCCGCAGAGCCTGATGCTTATAAGCCCGACTCTGGCTCTCCTAGTCTAGGCAGCCGCTGAGTTCGCGGACCCAGGGCTACACCCGCAAGACAAGCGTCGCTTTGACTTCCAACAGGGCGAAGTCCAACGTCTGATAGACGACACGGACAGCAGCTGCGTAGCCAACTGAGACCACAAACAGCCCGATGAACGAGATTGCGGCAGCAATGGTTGGGAAGAGACTGGTCTCCAAAACATCCTGGGCGACGGTCGGGGAAAGCACGCGTGCCGTGGCAAGCCAGAACAACGCGCCCCAGACGATGCCAATGAATACGTTGAACCGCGCCATTCGCTCGGTCGTTTGCGTTTTCACGAGCTGCACCCCAGACGACAAGCGCTCCAACTCCCCCTGATCTTTCACCAGCCGCTCGATGGCGCCTGCAAGCTCTCCAACGGACTTTGCGGTGACACCAGCAAGGACCGTGCGAG
>NZ_JBFULO010000712.1:0-1173 GCF_054049855.1 Stenotrophomonas sp. P5_B8
CGATGTAGGCATACGCGGTGTAATAGCCCAGCGTGCCGAGCGCGGCCAGCAAGGTGCCCCAGAACGCGCGCTTGCGTGCCAACGCCCGGTTGGCGTGGAAGAACTTGTCGGCCAGGAACTTGTAGCGCTCGATCAGGAAGCGGTGCAGGTTGAAGATCTTCACCTCCTTGGCCGTTTCCACGCTGGCCCCGATCTGGCGCAGGTAATCGAGCTGGCGGCGCTCGGGCGTCCACTGGAAATTGAGCGAATAGCCGGCCGCGTTGAAGTGCGACTCGCCGATGAAGGCCGGCACCAGCGCCACCGCCAGCAGCAGGATCAGCCACGGCGCGTACACCAGCAGGCCCACCGCCAGGCTGGCCACGGTGATGGCGTCCTGCACCTGGCCGAACAGCTGGCTCATCAGGTTCATCCGGCCCATGGTCTGGCGCCGCGCGCGGTCCAGCTTGTCCTGCAGGTCCGGGTCTTCGAAGTCTTCCAGGTCCAGTTCGGCGGCGTGCTCCATCAGCCGCACGCTGGTGACGTTGGTGAACAGTTCCGAGAGCAGGCTGTCGGCATAGTTCACCGCGCGGCCCAGCAGGTCGGAGACGATCGCCAGGCCGAACTCCAGTGCGAGCAGGCCGAGTAGTGGATTGAGCACGCCGCTGGACAGTGCCTCGCCAAACGGCGGGAAGCCGGCTTCGTGCTGGCTCAGGTGCAGCGCCGCGTCGATGATCAATTTGCCCACGTACAACATCGCCACCGGCAGCAACGCACGGATCAGGCGCAGGCCCAGGCTGGCACTGGCCAGGCCGGGGCTCGTCTGCCAGACCTGACGCAGGAACGGGGGCAGGTTGCGCATCGCCTGGAAGCGTTCGCGCAGGCTGGGATTCTTCTGGCCGGAAGCGCCGGCGGCGGGGGAGGCGGGCATGCCGCTATTGTGCGCGCCCGTGCCGTGGCGGAGGGATGAATGCGTTGCACGCTACGACACCAAAGCGCGCAATTATCCAAATCGGTAGGTGCCGACCGTTGGTCGGTACGGCGCAGCACGGCAATCACACGGTGGGTGACGACCGTTGGTCGGCACGGCGCAGCACGGCAATCACGCGGTAGGTGCCGACCGTTGGTCGGCACACCGCAGCACGGCAATCACACGGTAGTGCCGGCCGCTGGCCGGCTCCGCGCGGTGGTTGGATG
>NZ_JBFULO010000713.1:0-1159 GCF_054049855.1 Stenotrophomonas sp. P5_B8
TGCGATGGCCGCGTGCAATGAAACATCGCGTGGAACACCGTAGAGCCGACCGTTGGTCGGCTTGCCCACACCGCACGTGCCAATGACCCCGGTAGAGCCGACCGTTGGTCGGCTGCTCACGCCCCGTCGATCGCCCGGTCCAGCCGCCGGTTCAGATCGGCCAGCGTCTGCTGCAGGGCGACGGCTTGGCGCGCATGTTCATCGCGCAGCTGCTGCAGTTCGTGGGCCAGGTTCAACGCGGCCAGCACGGCCACCCGGTCCACGGCAGCCATCCGGTTGCTGCCGCGGATCTCGCGCATCTTCGCGTCCAGCAGGCGCGCGGCGGCGGTGAGGATCTCGCGTTCCTCCGCGCCCACGCCCACGGTGTATTCACGGTCCAGGATGCGGACACTGACCGGTTCGGTCTGGCTCATGTGTGCTGCTCCAGGGACTTGAGGCGGGTGATCATCGCTTCGACCCGGGAGCGGGCCTGTTCGTTCTTGGCCAGCAGCTGGGAGCGCTCGGCCACCAGTTGTTCCTGCTGGTGGCGCAGGCTGCGGTTTTCCTCGGCCAGGCGCTGGTTGCGCTCCAGCAACGCCTCCACCCGGGCGGCGAAGGCCTGCAATTGGGTGATGGCGTCGGAAGGTTCCATGACCGGCACGATAGGCAAGGGCGGTGGAGGCGGTCAAGCGAATAATGACGGGGCCTGCGGCGGCTGGCTCCCGGTCCCTGTCGGCAGCGCCCCGGGCGGCGATCACGACCCGATGCGGGCGGGCGGATTGCTACACTGTGAGGCTGCCAGAGCGCCGCCCACCGGGGCTGCTGGCACCTTTTTCCGATCGAGCCCCAAGATGACCGAACTTCCGAGTGTCGATGACGTAAACCAGGCCAGCCAGGCGTTGGGCCTGGGCGCCACTGCCGCTGAACTGCATGGTGGCCTGTGCGGCTGGCTGTCCGCGGGCGGTGCGCCGGTGCGTGAATGGCCGGCGCGGGTGCTGGCCGACGACAACCTGCCGCTGCCGACCGACGGCGACGCGCTGTCGCGCCTGCTGAGCGCCAGCGTGGCGCAGCTGGAGGATCGCGACTTCGCCTTCGAACTGCTGCTGAGCGATGACGCCGATACCGCCGCGCAGGCCGATGCGCTGTTCACCTGGGCGCGTGCGTTCCTGGGCGGCTTCGG
>NZ_JBFULO010000714.1:0-1156 GCF_054049855.1 Stenotrophomonas sp. P5_B8
ATTCCGCTTCTGCTGCGGGGTGGAGCAGTCTGGCAGCTCGTCGGGCTCATAACCCGAAGGTCGCAGGTTCAAATCCTGCCCCCGCTACCATATAGCTCCGGTGCAAGCCGGAGGCAGTGGACGAATCAAGCGATCCCGGCAACGGGGTCGCTTTTTTCGTTGTGTCGCCGGTGCCGGCGCCGGTGCCGACGCCGACGCCGACGCCGACGCCGAAGCCGAAGCCGAAGCCGAAGCCGAAGCCGATGCCGATGCCGATGCCGATGCCGATGCCGATGCCGATGCCGACGCCGACGCCGAAGCCGAAGCCGAAGCCGAAGCCGCTGATGCCGGTGGTGGTGGTGGTGGTGGTGCTGGTGCTGGCGCTGATGCCGGTGGTGATGCTGATGCTGATGCCGGCGCTGACGCCGGCGCTGACGCTGACGCCGATGCCGATGCCGATGCCGATGCCGATGCCGATGCCGATGCGGTGCCGATGCGGTGCCGATGCCGATGCGGTGCCGATGCCGATGCCGATGCCGATGCCGATGCCGGCGAGGGCAGGGTAGAGCCGATCCATGGTCGGCTGCTCTTGCTCTGGCTTCGCATCTGCGGGTCAAATGGGTCATGTTTCAACAGGGGTTGCGCAGGGATGAAAACTCCCTTACAATTCCGCTTCTGCTGCGGGGTGGAGCAGTCTGGCAGCTCGTCGGGCTCATAACCCGAAGGTCGCAGGTTCAAATCCTGCCCCCGCTACCACAGAAAATCTGCAGTGCAGATGCAGTAGACGAAAAGGCGATTCCGGTGACGGGGTCGCCTTTTTCGTTGGTGGGGTTTGGTTTTTTGAAGGCGTAACCCAGGCCAAATGCCAGTGCCAGGTCAAATTAGGTGCGCAGGCTTCTGGAAGGGCGCTGGCCTGAGTAAGTTCGCGGGGCACGCTGCAAATCCCGCCCCGCGGCCCGCCTCGGCCCAGCCGCTGGCGGCTGGGCGTTCGGACGCTGGCGAGGCAGTGCCTCGCCGCAATGCTCCCTCACCCCTGTAAGCTCCTGAGCCGCCTCCATGCGGCTCAGGGCCCCGCAAAGCACCCGTAGTATGTCGGTGCCCAGCGGAGATCAAAGGCGCGGCATTATTTTTGGCGTTGCTTGCACTGGCTGGCGGATCGAAGGTTGCGGTGTTGGTG
>NZ_JBFULO010000715.1:0-1149 GCF_054049855.1 Stenotrophomonas sp. P5_B8
CTGGACATCCTGCGCGCCTGCCGCGACCACGGCCTGCGCTCGGTCAACGTGGACCTCATCTACGGGCTGCCGCACCAGACCCTCGCCGGCTTCGCGCAGACCCTGGAAACGGTGCTGCGCGAGCGCCCGGACCGCCTGGCCATCTACGGATATGCGCACCTGCCGCAGCTGTTCAAGGCGCAGCGGCAGATCCCCGATGAGGCGCTGCCCAGCCCCGAACAGAAGCTGGCCCTGCTGGGACTGGCGGTGCGCCGACTGTCGCTGGCCGGGTACCAGTACGTGGGGATGGACCACTTCGCGCTGCCCGACGAAGACCTCTCACAGGCGCAGCGTGCCGGCCAGCTGCACCGCAACTTCATGGGCTACACCACCCATGCCGACACCGACCTGGTCGGACTGGGCGCCAGTGCGATCAGCCATATCGGTAACAGCTACAGCCAGAACCCGCGCGAGCTGCCGGGCTGGGAGGCGGCCGTGGATGGCGGTCGCCTGCCGGTCTGGCGCGGCCTGCAGCTGGACGCCGACGATGTGCTGCGCGCCGAGCTGATCGGCCAGCTGATGTGCCAGGGGGAAGTGGACGGTGGCGCACTGGCGCGGCGGCATGGCGTTGACTTCGAGGCGTACTTTGCCGATGCGCTGGTCGCGCTCGATGCCCTGCAGCGCGATGGCCTGGCCGAGTACACCGACGGCGTGGTGCGCACCACCGAACGCGGTCGACCACTGCTGCGCCTGCTGGCGATGTGCTTCGACCGCTACCTGGCACGCCCGGATCAGCCGGCGCGCTACTCGCGGGCCATCTGATCGCAGGTCATCGGTGCGGACACACGCGTGTAGTACGCTCCGCTGGCCTCGGTGAGCGGAGCGGTGCATGAAGAAGATGCTGTATTTCTGGGCGGTGTACCTGCTGTTCTTTGCGATCGCGTTCCCGTGCATCCTGTATTACACGCTCGGTTATCCGGTGGACGACGTCGATCGGGTCGCGCCGGGATGGGGCGGGCTGTTGCTGGTCGTGTCGACAGCGCTGTGGTCACTGCTGGCCTGGGCCTATGCGTGGACGCTGCTGATGGCCCCGTTCCGGGCGCGGGCGCGTTCGCAGGCGATCCAGCGCGCGGCGATACGCCGCCGGGCACGCGTGGTGCAGGCGAAGGA
>NZ_JBFULO010000716.1:0-1144 GCF_054049855.1 Stenotrophomonas sp. P5_B8
GTATGGCGTGGTGGGACGTGCGGGCCTGCTCAAGCTGCCGGGCGCGCAGAAGCGTTTCGGCCGCGCATTGCTGGCCGACAGCACCGCGATCGTGGCCGGCTCGCTGCTCGGCACCAGCAGCACCACCGCCTTTGCCGAAAGCGCCTCGGGCGTGCAGGCCGGTGGCCGCACCGGGCTGACCGCACTGGTGGTGGCCGCGCTCTTCCTGGCCGCGTTGCTGTTCTCGCCACTGGCGGCGATGGTGCCCGGTTACGCGACGGCCCCAGCCCTGTTGTTCGTGGCCGGGCTGATGCTGCGCGAGCTGGTCGACGTGGAATGGAACGACCTGACCGAATCGGTGCCGGCCGCCCTGTGTGCGCTGGCGATGCCGTTCACCTACTCCATCGCCAACGGCCTGGCCTTCGGCTTCATCGCCTATGCGGTGCTCAAGGCCGGCACCGGTCGCTGGCGCGAGGTGCATCCGGCGGTGTGGCTGGTAGCCGGGTTGTTCGTGCTGCGTTACGCACTGGAATGACTGCGGCGCCGCCGCGGCGCGCGGCGGTTCACCCCTCCGCAACGTGGCTCTGGGATGATGGGGCATGACCGATGCCCGCCTGCCTGCCGATCCGTGCTCGCCGTTGCGCCGCCGCCTGCTGCGTGCCGCACTGCTGGCCCCGGCGGTCGGCATGCTGGCCACCCTGCCCGGCTGTTCGATGCCCGCGCAGGTGGATGGCACCTTCCTGCAGCCCTGGCGCAGCCACCTGGACTGGACGATGGCCGACTGGCAGCGTTCGGTGCAGCTGGCAAAGCGGCTGGGCTGCAGACAGCTGGTGCTGCAATGGACCGGCATCCATGGCGCGCCCGAGGGCGATTGRCAGCTGCCAGATGCGAGCCTGCGGATGCTGTTCACCGCTGCGGGTGAAGCGGGCATCACCGTGCGGGTCGGGCTGCCGTTCGAGCAGTCGTGGTGGAAGGCGATCGGCGGCGATGACGCCACCCTGCAGGCGTTCTTCGCCCAGACCCTGACGCGCGCGCAGCAGTGGCTGGCACAGGCACCGTGGGCGCGTCTGCAGGCCTTCGGCGGCTGGTACCTGCCGTATGAAATCGAGCAATACCACTGGGCCGATCCAGCGCGCGTGCAATGGCTGGGGCAGTGGCTGCACGG
>NZ_JBFULO010000717.1:0-1136 GCF_054049855.1 Stenotrophomonas sp. P5_B8
CCTTTAGCCTTGTCTGGGTTAGACGAATTTTTTACGGCCTGCCCACGCTCGCCCACGTTGCTGTAGCTTTAGCTAGCCGGCCAGCTGAGGTCTTTAGGTTGGGAGTTTGTAGGTGTAATTTAGGACAATCAATTTATTGTCCTAAGGACGCCGCATGAGATCCCGTTCCATCTCATCAGTGACGGAAGCGCTTGTTAACCGAATTGACAGTGGCGACTTGGCGCCCGGGGTGCAGCTTCCGACGCACCGAAAGTTGGCCGCCCAATTCGGCATAGCAGTGGCGTCCGCCACCAAGGTCTATGCCCAATTACAAGCGTCCGGACACGTTATAGGCGAAATAGGCAGGGGGATGTTTGTCCGTGCACGCCGAAGAGAAGTGGCCTGGGACCCGGAGAACGAAGCGAGGTCAAGTTCTATTGCGATCGACCTGTCATTCAATCACCCCACGTGGCCAGGGCAGGAGGCGATGGTGAGATGCATGTTGCGCGAGTTGGCAGCTTCCGCGGAGGCAAGGTCACTCCTGCATCAGCAGCCGCCCGGTGGACGCGGACGGGAGCGGCAGATCATGGGCGAGTTCTTGTCCGACCAGCGTGGAGTCAAATGCGCGGTTGGCCGGACCTTCTTGGTTGGTGGTGCTCAGCAGGGCTTGGACGTCGTCGCGAGGGCGGTGCTTGGGATCCACGACCGTGTGGCCGTTGACGCGCTGACTTATCCCGGTTTTAAGATGCTGGCGAGGAGCCATGGGATCGAGTTGATGCCCGTTGCTTGTGCGGCCACTGGCCCGGACCTCGACGCTTTGGACGCTCTGTGTGATCGAAACCGTATCCGAGCCGTGTACACAATGCCTACGATGCACAATCCCTTGAGTTGGGTAATGAGCGAGTTGCATCGGCGACGGCTTGTTGATATCGCCCGCCGCCACGACCTTCTGATCATTGAAGATGCCTCCTACTCTTTTTTGGCAGAGGGGGCGCCAGCGCCGTTGGCCTGCCTAGCCCCTGAGAGGACTTTCTACATCACCAGCCTTTCTAAGGGGCTGGGAACCGGGCTTCGCTTTGGGGCCATTGTTTCGCCGATTCAATTTAAGGACCGCGTCACCTCAGCCATTCGCGCAAGTTACTGGAGCCTGCCCAGTA
>NZ_JBFULO010000718.1:0-1128 GCF_054049855.1 Stenotrophomonas sp. P5_B8
CCCGAGCGTTGATGCACAAGTTGAGCAAGGAATTTTCAAGTTGAGAGCGATCGACCAGTACGGTCCAAAGGTCGGCGGCGCGCATACTTTCGACCCGTATCCCAGGACCGACGGTGCGCTGGATCATGTCCAGCATGTCCCCTATAAGTCGGTTCACGTCAGTCGCAACGGGCAACAATGTCTGTCGACGTGCGAAGGCGAGCAATCGGTGCGTAAGGGCAGCCGCCCGGTCGGATGCGTCCTGAGCCGTGCTGACATATTTTGCTAAGTTTTCAGTACGGCCTTGCTCTACGCGCATGGAAATCAAATCAAGGGCTCCAGATATCCCGGCCAGCAAGTTGTTGAAGTCATGTGCCAGGCCGCCAGTCAGATGCCCCACTGCCTCCATCTTTTGTGACTGACGCAAGGCTTCTTCTGACTGCATCAGCTCTCGCGTGCGCTCTTCAATCCGGTGTTCCAAGGCAGCATTGAGATTGCGTAGCTCTTCGATAGCTTGGTCGCGTTGAGCGAGAAGTTCACGCTTCTCGTCGAGATCTAAGATGACGCCTGGGAAGCGAAGCGGGGTTCCATCATGTGCATGCTCCACTCGCCCGTTAGCTTCCACCCAGTGATAGTCTCCGTCCTGCCTGYGGACGCGATACTGGTGCGCGTATGGACCACCTCGGCAGATCGCATCTCTAATGGCGTTGGCCAATCCTTCTTGGTCACTGGGATGCACATTGGAAATGATCCCAGCAAGCGGGATGTCGTCGAGCCGGTTTAAGCTCTCAAGACCAAAGCTTTCAGAAAATCCTTCGTCGATGGTGAAGCAATCTTGAGTAAGGTCCCAACTCCATGTCCCGACGATGGCGCCAGCAGCCAGTGCAAGCTGCACGCGTTCTGCATCACGCGCGGCGACGAGTTTGGCTTCAATCGCTTTGTCTCGCTCCAGTGTACGAGAATCGATTGCCTCGGCTAGGCTGATGTTCTTTCGGCTGAGCAGCTTGTGACGAGCATCTCTTGTGTGGTTGGCGATAACTTGATCGCTGGTTTCGATGGCGACATTCAGTATCCCAACGATGGAGCTATCTTCTCCAAAGACCGGGGAGGCCGTGGCATTCCAGTAGGTGGTTTGGCGAACACCCGACC
>NZ_JBFULO010000719.1:0-1128 GCF_054049855.1 Stenotrophomonas sp. P5_B8
TCACTTGGCGGCGTTGAAGACGCTCAAGGGCGTGGGCCCGGTGTTGCTGGCGGTACTGATGTGCCGGTTGCCAGAGCTGGGAACCCTTGGCGGAAAGCAGATCGCCAGATTGGTAGGCGTCGCCCCGCTGTCGCACGACAGCGGCACCGTGCGTGGCAAACGCGGGATCAAAGGAGGCCGAGCCGACGTCCGGAAGGCGCTCTACATGGCGGCCATGTCCGCCGCCCGTCACGAGCCGCGTCTGCGTGATTTTTACAGGTCGCTGCGTGCACGTGGCAAGGAAGGAAAGGTGGCCCTGGTAGCTGTGATGCGCAAGATGCTGGTCATCCTCAACGCGCGCGTGCGCGATGAAAGAGCCGCCATGCGCCCAGCCTGAACGCCTTGAGCGGACAACATGAAGGGCAAAAGCGTGCCGGCCAACGGCCGGCACCTACCGCTCACCGCGCGCGCAGGAAACCGCCCGGAGGCGGCGGGCAGGYCGGTGCGGGGCCGTTGGAACCCCGGACGGGCGGAAACGAGACCCCATGGATGGGTTCCCGGCGTGTCCCGCACCGGCGTGCCCGCCGCCTCAGCCACGGATCAGGCGGGCGCTGGTCAACACAGTTGCTACCGGCTGCTAAGGGGCTCGGCTTGCGGTAWGCAGGYGGAAGCCAGGCTTTTCTGGACTTGGTCGGTGGGTCGGGCGTTGGGCCCCGATGCCCTTGGGGGCGAAATAAAGGGGGAGGTGGCGGCCGCAGGCCGACGCCGGAGGACATTCGCCGGAAAGGGCATSGGGGCACAGCGCCCGACCCACCGACCCGCGCCAGAAAGAGTCAAATGACGCTTCTGCTTGCCCCGGTGTGGGCAAAGAACCGCACATGCCTTCGGCAGTTACATCGGTCGCGCCGGATCCACCAGGCCGTACTGGCTGGCCATGCGCGCCAAGGCGATGTTGTCGTGGATGCCCATCTTCTCGAACAGGCGCGCCTTGTGCGTGTTTACCGTCTTGGCACTCAGGCTCAGGCGCTTGGCGATGTCTTCCTGGCGCAGGCCCTGGGTGAGCAGCAGGGCCACTTCCAGTTCGCGCGGGGACAGGGTGTCGAACGGCGACTGGCTGCCTTCCACGTTGGACAGCGCCAGGTTCTGCGC
>NZ_JBFULO010000720.1:0-1127 GCF_054049855.1 Stenotrophomonas sp. P5_B8
CCCGTGGAACCAGCTGGTTTTGCATGCACCTGGATGTCCAAGTGCTTTGCAATTTCCATGGGATTAATCGGAAGTGATAGGACTCCCGCATCGTTGAGCATGTCCTGCGCTTTGGCTTCGATCTGCCGCCGACGATAACTATCCATCTCTCTTCCTTGTATCGGCCAATGACTTAGCGACGGCTTCAAGCATCTTGATGTCGTCTTCCGTGGCCTGTCCCAAATGCCGAGCAATCCTCGAAGCGGCTGCCATGTCATCTGGGCTGTCAACGAGCCCCATCAGGTAGTCAGTGCTCACGCCCAGAACTTTGGTCAGACGACGCAAGTTATCAAACGAGGGCTTCCTCGATCCACTTTCAAAGTGGGAGATGGTCGTGGACGGCAGACTCGCTTCCTTGCCCAGATCTGCTTGCGTCAGACCTCGCCTGTCCCTGGCCTCTCTCAAACGGGCTGGGAAGAGATCGGACATCGGGCAATCCTAAGTTGTGGTGGGCGACAAATCATACTTGACGAAGTCGACAAGAGGGGCGTATTGTCGATTCCGTCAAGTCCTTGTAGTCGGAAATCTTCTGACTGGCTTGGCAGGAGAGAGCCTTATGAGCACCCGTAAGMCTATCGGAACGACCGCCAAGACTGGCGAAACCTGCCCTGAGAGTGGTGTGTGGCAGCCCTCGGGCTACTCCACCACGGCGCCCATTGCTAAGGGCAACCGCATGCCGCCCTACGATGGGAAGGCCGTGACCTGGGTGTTGAAGCAACACGCCTGAGCAAGAGGGGCGGTAGTCCAGCTGCCGCCCCTTCCTGAGCAGCAGGTATGAGCGATCAGCGACTGCTGCTCCTAAAAACCCCAGTAGTCGATTTCGGAGGAAATGTTATGGCCGTATACGTTGTGACCTGGAACCTGAACAGGGAACGCAGCAACTATGACGCTGCGCGCCGTCAGTTCATTCAGCACTTGGAGCGGTATCCCAACGCGCAAGATGGCGGATTGGAAAGCGTGCGTTGGGTGCAAAGCTCAGGGACGGCCCGGCAGCTCAGCGACGACCTTCGGCAAAGGCTTGATGGGAATGATCGTCTTTTTGTCAGCAAGCTTAATGACGGCCAGTATTCCGGATGGCTCAATGAGAC
>NZ_JBFULO010000721.1:0-1125 GCF_054049855.1 Stenotrophomonas sp. P5_B8
GCCGCTGTGCGGCGTGCACGTAGGCCTGCGCAGCCAGCGATGCCGGCGCGGCAGCGGTAATCGGCGTGCCGGCATCGCCCTGCTCGCGGATGCCGATTTCCAACGGCAGCGAGCCCAGCAACGGCACCCCGTACTGCGCGGCCATGCGCTCACCGCCGCCCTCGCCGAACAGATGCTCCACCTGGCCGCAGTTGCTGCAGGTGTGCACGGCCATGTTCTCCACGATGCCCAGCACTGGCACCTCCACCTTCTCGAACATCTTCAGCGCCTTCCTCGCATCCAGCGTGGCGATGTCCTGCGGCGTGGTGACGATCACCGCACCGGCCAGCGGAATCTTCTGGGTGAGGGTCAGCTGGATGTCGCCGGTGCCYGGCGGCAKGTCGATCASCAGGTARTCCAGATCGTCCCAGAGGGTGTCGTTGAAGAACTGCGTCATCGCCGAGGTGGCCATCGGACCGCGCCAGATCATCGGCGTCTCGTCCTCGATCAGGTAGCCGATCGACATGGTCTCCACGCCGAACGCGCGCATCGGCTCGATCGACTTGTTGTCCGGACTCTCCGGACGACCACTCAGGCCCAGCATCGCCGGCACGCTGGGGCCGTAGATGTCCGCGTCCAGCAGACCCACGCGCGCACCGAGGCTGGCCAGCGCCACCGCCAGGTTCACCGCCGTG
This sequence comes from Stenotrophomonas sp. P5_B8, assembly GCF_054049855.1. Taxonomy (NCBI): domain Bacteria; kingdom Pseudomonadati; phylum Pseudomonadota; class Gammaproteobacteria; order Lysobacterales; family Lysobacteraceae; genus Stenotrophomonas; species Stenotrophomonas sp. P5_B8. The sequence goes on from NZ_JBFULO010000721.1 coordinate 675, forward strand.
GTGGACTTGCCCACCCCGCCCTTGCCCGAGCCGACCGCGATCACGTTGCGGATGCGCGGATGCGGGCTGAGACCCTTCTGCACCTGGCTGGCGTGGGGGCGACGCGTCTGGCTGCTGCTCACTGCATGACTCCGGGGAAAACGCATGGAACCGGTGACTATACAACCTTGTCCGACGCCGATCCCTGTTTGTGCCGCCCGCACAACGGTGCCGGTTGGCTGCACTCGGAGACGACCGTAGAGGGTGGTGGGCCCCTCTGACCAGCGCGCGCTGGTGACCGGTGACAGGGTTTTGAGCCGCGTTGACGGACCGCATCCAGGGATGGCGCTCGCACCTGAAACTGAATGAAAATCGAACGATTTTCATGTCCTCGTCAGAGGCAGGCCACGATTACTCGTCGAAATAATTTCAAATGAAACAAATATATCGTCTATCAATCAATCACTTGCGC
>NZ_JBFULO010000722.1:0-1125 GCF_054049855.1 Stenotrophomonas sp. P5_B8
ACCGAGATGCAGGCAAGGAGCTTTCCATCCCAGAAGGACAATACCTCTCAATGTCCGTCAGTGACAATGGAACGGGCATGCCGCCGGAGGTGGTGGCCAGAGCCTTCGATCCGTTCTTCACCACCAAACCAATAGGTGCCGGAACTGGTCTAGGACTCTCAATGATTTATGGCTTCGCCAAGCAGTCTGGCGGGCACGTTCGGATCTACTCGGAGATCGGCGAAGGAACGAGCGTGTGCATCTATCTGCCCCGTTACAGCGGCAGTGCAATGGACAATGACCACAGCACCGAACCTCTACGGCTGGTCCCCACGGACGCCGGCGAGACCGTGATGATCGTCGACGACGAGCCTACCATCCGAATGCTCTTTACCGATGTATTGGAAGACATGGGCTACCACGTTATCCAAGCTGCAGACAGCCTGACTGGGCTGAGCATATTGCAGAGCGATATCAGGCTGGATCTGCTCATCAGCGACGTAGGGCTGCCAGGTGGCATGAACGGCCGTCAGATGGCAGAGGCGGCTCGCGTATCGCGCCCTTCCCTCAAAGTTCTATTTGTCACTGGCTTCGCTGAGAATGCGATGCTGAACGAAGGCCATTTAGGACCGGGAATGTCGGTTCTAACCAAACCTTTCAATATTGGCGTTCTAACCGAGCGGGTAAAGGAACTGATATCCCGGTGAATGAGCGCGTGACTGAGTGCTTGGTCGAGCCTAAACGGTCTTTTCCCACTCACTCTGCGCGCCTTCACACGTATGACGGCGCATTTGAGGAGGGCAGATTCAGTTGTTCCCTCAGATTGGAAAGGACTCTACAGTCTTCCTCACCGTCATCAAGGCTTCTCGCAAAAGTCCTTCACTTTCCACCGAACTCAAACCAATGCGGAGCGCATGTGGCGCCTGCGGGGTCGCGGCGTATGCGCTAGCTTTAGAGACCGCCACATATTGTTCGGCCAATGCCGCTGCAACCTGGTCCATTCGGAGCCCGTCGGGTAGAGGCATCCACAAGCACATTGAGGTTGGACCGGTGACGGTATTCATTCCTCTAAACACCTCTGCGGCAACCAGCTGACGCCGGCGCGCTTGTTCGACAATATCTCCCTCAACACGACTGAGCGTGCCG
>NZ_JBFULO010000723.1:0-1112 GCF_054049855.1 Stenotrophomonas sp. P5_B8
GCCCCTGCTTGACAAGGAAGCAGCGCGAACGTTCGTCGAGCGCGGTAACCACTTTGAATTCGGCTTCGGTCAACTTGAGTCCATCGATGTAGTCCGAACGGCTTGCGTTCGGATTCGGCAGCAGGATCAGCGTCGCAGTCTGTTCGATAAGCGCCGCAGCGATATCGCTCTTCAGCGCGTCTTCCGGGCTCTGCGTGGCGAAAATGCCCAAGCCGTTCTGCTTACGAATGGTCTTCTGCTTGTTCTTGGCAAATTCCTTCAGCCCACCTTCGCCGTCAAGGATCTTCCAGAACTCATCCATGACATAGATCAGCGGGCGGCCGTCGATCAGTGACTCCAGACGGTGCAACAGGTAATTGATGACCGGCACGCGTACTTCAGGATTATCGATGATGTCGGTGTAATCAAAGCCGATGATGTTCGCCCGGCTCAGGTCGACGGTGTCAACCGGATTGTCGAACACCCAGCCCAGCGAGTTGCCGGAGGTCCAGCGGCGCAGGCGGGCATACAAACCGTCGTCACCCATGTTGGGCAGACTCTTCTGGAAATTGGTCATGCTGCGCAGATGCATCGGCGTATCAAGCATGTTCTCCACGGCGCGGAAGATGTCTTCCTCCTCCCGTGCGCTGTACTCGCGCTTTCCAGCCAGCACCTTGATCAAATCCGCAAGGAACTGAAGATTGGACTCGTTGTTCTCACACTGGAACGGGTTGAAGCCGGTGGCTTGACCGTTATCCAACGCCAGGTAATTCCCGCCACAGGCGCGCACGAAAATCTCCGCGCCACGGTCCTTGTCGAAGAAGAAGATGGTCGGCGACGGATCGTATTTCTGCACCTGGCTGAGCAGGAAGTTGATCAGCGCGGTCTTACCGGTGCCGGACTTACCGATCACCATCGTGTTGGCAATCGCCTTCTCACCCAGTGAGTTTTCCGAGGGGTGGGTCGCGTGGAAATTGAAGTAGTACGGCTGCCCGTTGGTGGTCTGCAACGTGGTAACGCAGTCGCCCCACGGGTTGTTGTGCTGCTTGCCGGTAGCGAAGTTATGCAGGGGTGACAGGCCGAGGAAATTCAGCGAACTCACACTGGCCAGGCGCGTACGGAAGCGCCAGTTG
>NZ_JBFULO010000724.1:0-1107 GCF_054049855.1 Stenotrophomonas sp. P5_B8
GTCATCGATGTCCAAGAACGCCACCTTTGCGCCCTGCCGGGCGAAATGCTCCACAAAACCGGCACCAATGCCGGTAGCGCCGCCGGTGATCAATACCGCGCGGCCCTTTAAACTGGGGTAATGGGTCATGGTCTTCACCGCGCTCACCACTCGGCCACGCTGCCATCGGCATGGCGCCAGATCGGGTTGCGCCAGCGGTGGCCTTCAGCGGCTCGCTCGTCGACGTAAACCTGGTTGATCTCGATGCCCAGGCCGGGGCCATTGGGAATCTTGACGAACCCCTCGTTGTAATCGAAGGGCGAGCGGTCAACCAGGTAATCGAGCAGGTCGTTGCTGGCGTTGTAGTGGATGCCCAGGCTCTGCTCCTGGATAAAGGCGTTGTAGCAGACCGCATCCAGCTGAAGATTGGCGGCCAGAGCAATCGGGCCGAGGGGACAGTGCAGGGCGATGGCAACGTCATACGCTTCTGCCATAGCTGCGATCTTGCGGGTTTCGGTAATGCCGCCCGAATGCGAGGGGTCAGGCTGCAGGATGTCCACGCCGCCCGCCTGCAGCACCCGCTTGAAATCGTACCTGGAGTACAGGCGCTCCCCCAGTGCGATCGGGGCGGGGGAGAGGGCCGCCAGTTCCGGAATCGCCTCCAAGTGTTCGGACAACACCGGTTCTTCGATGAACATCAGACCAAACGGCGACAGCTCACGCATGAGCACCTTCGCCATCGGCTTGTGCACGCGGCCGTGGAAGTCCACGGCCAGGCCGATATCGGGGCCGACCGCATCGCGCACGGCCTGTACGTTTTCCAGCACCCGCGTGACCTTGTCATGGGTGTCGACGATCTGCATTTCTTCGGTGCCATTCATCTTCACCGCAGTGAAACCGCGTGCCACCGCTTCGCTGGCCGCACGTGCGGTATCGGCCGGGCGGTCACCGCCGATCCACGAATACACGCGGATGCGGTCGCGCACGGGGCCGCCCAGCAGGGCGTGCACGGGAACGCCTAGCGCCTTGCCATGGATGTCCCACAGCGCTTGGTCGATGCCGGCCAGCGCGCTCATCAGGATCGGGCCGCCACGGTAGAATCCGCCGCGATAGAGCACGTTCCAGTGG
>NZ_JBFULO010000725.1:0-1106 GCF_054049855.1 Stenotrophomonas sp. P5_B8
GTATGGCCAGACTCGATCAGGAGCCCGGCATGCCCCAGATAGCTCACGCGCAAGTTCCCGCCAAGTGCCACGTGTCGCACGGAGGGCGGCTCGGTGGTGAACAGATCTCTCAATGATAATTCGCCCGACTGTGCGTACCTGGAAAAGAGCATCTGCAGCTCTTCGCCACGCCGTGGCGTATCGCGCGTCGCAAAGATGGCGTCAACGATCTCATCGGCGAATGGCGCTTGCACGTGCAGGTGATTGGCGTCTGGAAGGCGGGGCGAGCTGAGCACAAACGGCCGTTCCTTGACCTTCTCCAGCAGACCGAACGCCAGACTCTGCTCCTGGGTTTTGTACAGCTTGCCCTCGTAGAGCAGCCCTTCGATAAGACGCAGCGATGGCGAGTGGCTCTGGTCGTAGACCAGTTCGACGTAACCGCGCAGCACCTCGGGAAGCCGCGCGTATAGTGGTTCGAGCGACATCCCTTTCATGGGCTCAAGCAGCTGGTTGATATCTGCCACGGCCTTGCGTACATCCAGGTAATCTGCGTGTTCTGTCTCGATGCGCGCGACCAGTGCGCGAACATCCTCCAGCTGATCCTCGCTGCAGCTTACGAAATCTCCACCGGCAAGCGTGGGATCCTTGGCGGCAGCCAGATGAAGCTGGTGGTTGGCCACGAACGATTTCATCAACCGCAAGCCGCGACCGGTGATGTTCATCGCTGCACTTACCGGAGGAATCAGGTAAGGCCAGGCATACCATTTGAACACCAGCGGTTCGAAGTAGGCGTCTTCGCGCAGGTAGTAGAGTTGATTCGGCTTCATGCTCGCATTCTCCATCTTGTTCCAGGGTCTTCCCTGCTCATATTTCCAATGTGACGGTCGTATCCGGGTTGCTCTGCCGACGCCGGGATGCGGCTTCGACGACCACGGCCATCTGCGACAAGCTGGCCGCCTCGTACAGCGTGCCGGTCTTCAGCTCTGCACTGAACCGCTCCTTCAGATGGAAGCCCAGCCTGATCAACTGCAGTGAGTTGCCTCCCAGTTCGAAGAAATCGTCATGCCGCCCGACCCGTTCCACGCCCAGGAGCTCGGCCCAGATCGCGGCCAGCACCTGCTCCATCC
>NZ_JBFULO010000726.1:0-1097 GCF_054049855.1 Stenotrophomonas sp. P5_B8
GGGCCGGCGGCGATGGCACCGTGGCAGGTGGTGGTGTGCATCATCAACCCCAAGCAGGACGATGCGGTGGCCACTGCGGCAGCCGAGTTGCTGGCGCAGCTGCAGGCCGCCGGGCTGGATGCGGCGCTGGACGACCGCGGCCTGCGTCCGGGGCAGATGTTCGCGGACATGGAACTGATCGGCGTGCCGCACCGGGTGGTGGTATCCGAACGCGGCCTGGCCGCCGGCACCTACGAGTACCGGTCGCGCAGCGCAAGCGAGGCCGAGAGCCTGGACCGCGATGCCCTGCTCGCGCGCCTGACGGGTTGATCGAAAACAGCAGCACAAAGAGAGCCGGGGGAATATCCCGGCTTTTCTTTTTGCCCGGACGATTGAATATGCCGGTTAACTCTGTGCAGCATCCCGCCGGATATGTATGCTGTCGCGCAAGCCAAGGACTGGCCGACCCCGTCCTTAATTAGATTCCGGAGCAGTTGATGAGCATTGACCTGAGTGGCCTGTCCGCCAAAGAGCTGGGCGCCCTGATCAAGAACGCCAAGAAACAACAGACCATCGTGGCCAAGCGCCCGGCGGTGACCAAGGTGCGTACCCAGCTGACCAAGCTGGCCAAGGCGCACGGTTATTCGATCGAGGAAGTGTTCGGTGGCGCCGTCCCGGCCCGCGGCCGCGCCGCCAAGGCGACCAAGGCCCCGGCCAAGAAGGCCGTGCGCAAGCTGGGCAAGGTGGCACCGAAATACCGCAACCCGGCCAACCCGAAGGAAACTTGGACCGGCCGTGGCAAGCAGCCGCGCTGGCTGGCCGCGCTGACCACCAAGGGCAAGAAGGTCGAAGAGTTCCTGATCAAGAAGTAATGGTTTCCGGTTTCATCGGAAACTGAAACGGAAAACGCCGGCGCGATGCCGGCGTTTTTTTTGGTCTGCGCTTTTTCCAGCTACGCGAGCGGCAGTTGCCAAAGCACTGCAGGATCAACGACTGGCGCGTGCTTGCCCCTGCCGGCTTGGGCGGGTACGGGTGGGTTGGCGGGACACGCCGTAAATACGTCCGTGTAGGCTCCCAAGCCGCATCCATGCGGCTTGAGGGTCCCGCCAACCCACCCG
>NZ_JBFULO010000727.1:0-1096 GCF_054049855.1 Stenotrophomonas sp. P5_B8
ATTCATGTTGTGGGGACTACGTTTGCCTCGCCCCGGAACAACGGGGACCAGAACAAAAACATCCTGAGGAGATTCCCCCATGCGCTCCATCCGCACTTTGACCCTGGCAACCCTGACCGCACTGGCCTTCGCACCGGCCGCATTCGCGCAGGACTCCACCACTGATACCGCGTCGGGCAAGCATTTTGCCGTGGTCGGCGGCGTCTCGCTGCTGCAGCCGAAGAACGATCCGCTCGACGGCGTGCGCAAGGTGGACGGTGGTCCGGCCCCGACCCTGAGCTTCAGMTACTACATCAACGACAACTGGGCCGTTGAGCTGTGGGGCGCTGCCGACAAGTTCGACCACCGCGTGCGCGGCACCGACGGTGCGCGCCTGGGCACGGTCGAGCAGCAGCCGATCGCGCTGAGCGGCCAGTACCACTTCGGCCAGGCCGACAACGTGTTCCGTCCGTTCGTGGGCGCGGGTTACTACGAGTCCAACTTCAGCAATGAAGACCTGGCCAGTGACGTGGGCCACATCGGTCTGAAGACCGCCAAGGGCGCGATCGGCACCGTCGGCGTGGACATGAACATCAACAGCACCTGGTTTGCCCGCGCCGATGCCCGCTACATGCATTCGCGTCCGGAACTGACCGTCAACGGTGACAAGACCGGCGACAAGGCCAAGCTGGATCCGTGGACCGTGGGCTTCGGCATCGGCGCCCGCTTCTAAGCGCCAGCCACACGCGTTCAATGCAGTACTCAACGGGCCCCTCGCGGGCCCGTTGTCGTTTTCGGGCTTCGCTGTCGTCGGATCTTGGATGAGCCGCGCCACTGCGCAGATCGAATTCGCCGGATCGCTCGCCCGTACTGGCTGAACTGGCATAGGTGGGTTGGYGGGCCCGTTACCCGCTTGCTCGCGTACGCAATCCCGCGCACGCGGCAAGGCCCGGGTTGGGCGTCCTGCCCAACCCGCCCAACGCATGCGTCGGGCCCATGCGGGGCACGGTCCCGCCAGCCCACCCATACCAGTCCTAGACAGTTGGCCGGTCGCCATACGAAGAGCAACCCCAAATCCGCTTGTCGCCTTGCCAAGGCCACCGCCGAACTATCGACG
>NZ_JBFULO010000728.1:0-1085 GCF_054049855.1 Stenotrophomonas sp. P5_B8
TCGAGGAAGTGGCCAAGCGCCCGCGCGCCAGCATCCCGATCCTGTCCTCGCTGATCTGAGTCATTGCCGCCACGATCGTGGTCGGCACGGCACAAGGCCCGGCACTGCCGGGCCTTGTCGCATCAGGGGCAGGGCAGCGGGTGGCAGTCGCCGCTGGTCGCGGCCGGGGTGGCTGTTTAGAATCGTGGCCCGGGCGCCCGTTGGCGGTGCCGTTCCTTATCGCACCCAGGACCCCCCATGAGCATCAAGAGTGACCGCTGGATCCGTCAGATGGCCGAACAGCAGGCGATGATCGAGCCGTTTGAAGCCGGCCAGGTCAAGCAGGCCAACGGCCAGCGCATCGTCAGCTATGGCACCTCCAGCTACGGCTATGACGTGCGCTGCTCGCGCGAGTTCAAGGTGTTCACCAACATCAACTCCACCATCGTCGATCCCAAGCACTTCGACCCGGGCAGCTTCGTGGATATCGTGGGCGACGAGTGCATCATCCCGCCGAATAGTTTTGCGCTGGCGCGCACGGYGGAGTACTTCCGCATCCCGCGCGACACCCTGGTGGTGTGCCTGGGCAAGAGCACCTATGCGCGCTGCGGGATCATCGTCAACGTGACGCCGCTGGAGCCGGAGTGGGAAGGGCATGTGACCCTGGAATTCAGCAACACCACGCCGCTGCCGGCGCGCATCTATGCCAACGAAGGCGTGGCCCAGATGCTGTTCTTCCAGGCCGACAAGGACGATATCTGCGAGACCTCCTACAAGGACCGCGGCGGCAAGTACCAGGGCCAGACCGGCGTCACCCTGCCGCGGACCTGATGACCACGCGGGTGGCGCGGCGCACCTGATCAATCCCCGGGCGTGCTGCGGCGTCCCGGCCTGGTAGAGCCGACCGTTGGTCGGCTGCCTCTGCGGTTACCGTTACCCATCAATGATGGCGACCACAAAAAAAGCGCGGAGTACTCCGCGCTTTTTTGTGGCTTGGTCCGAGTGCGGCAGGGTAACCGGAAAGCAGCGGACCAAAAGCAGCGGACCAACGGTCCGCTCTACTTGCCGCGGCCGAACAGCAGCCCGATGCCCACCGCCACCAGCAC
>NZ_JBFULO010000729.1:0-1083 GCF_054049855.1 Stenotrophomonas sp. P5_B8
CAACGGTATTGAGGTCAGCCTGATCGGCGGCCGGCTGGACCGGCGTATCGGCGCGGCCGTCGGTGCACAGGCGCTGGAAGCGATCGCCGCGTTGCGGGTGGACGTGTGTTTCATCGGAACCTGCGCAGTGGATGCAGAAGCCGGGATCTGGGCCGTGGACGGCGAAGAGGCTGCGCTCAAGCGCGCGATGCTTGCCGCGAGCAGCCGCTGCGTGGTGGTGGCCAGTAACGAAAAACTCGGGGCACAGGCCGCGCATCGCATCGGCGGGGTCGAGCAGATCGACATCCTGGTGCTCGAAGCCGACGCACCGTCGGCCCAGGCCGAGGCGTTCGCGCGTCGCGGCGTCGATCTCCACCACGCCCGCGCAGAGTGAGCCCGCTCCCGATGTCCACGCTTGCACGTTCCACGCTCGTCGGCACACGCACCGAACAGCACGCCACCCGCGCCGCCTTCTTCCTGCCCGGTTTCGCCACCGCCGCGTGGGCGCCGCTGGTGCCCTTCGCCAAATCCCGCACCGGCCTGGATGAAGGCTCGCTTGGCCTGGTGCTGCTGTGCCTGGGCGCCGGCTCGCTGCTGTCGATGCCGCTGGCCGGCATGTTCGCCGCACGCCATGGCTGCCGCGCGGTGATGATCGCCACCCTCATCATGGTGATTGCCAGCCTGCCGCTGCTGGCCATCGCGCCCTCGCCATGGACGCTGGGTCTGGCCTTGTTCGTGTTCGGCGCCGGCGTGGGGGCCTGCGACTGCACCATGAACATCCAGGCGGTGATGGTCGAGCGGGACAGTGGGCGGCCGATGATGTCCGGCTTCCATGCCTTCTACAGCATCGGCGGCGCCGTCGGCGCGGCGGCGATGACCGCGCTGCTGGCCCTGCATCTGCCGCCGTGGCTGGTATGCCTGCTGGGGTCGGCGGTGATGGCGGCGCTGCTGGGCGTCTCGCTGCCGTTCTGGCGCAATGACAAGGCGCCGTCGGGCGCGCCGGTGTTTGCCGTGCCGCGTGGCGTGGTGCTGGGCATCGGCGTGCTGTGCTTTGTCGCCTTCCTGGCAGAAGGCGCGATGCTGGACTGGAGCGCGGTATTCCTG
>NZ_JBFULO010000730.1:0-1082 GCF_054049855.1 Stenotrophomonas sp. P5_B8
GCACGGTCAACAGGAGCAGCAGGCCGGTCTTGTTGACGGTGCCGTTGATGGTCATTGCCTGGTCGGGCGAGGTCACTACCGAGCCGCTGGCAAGATCCAGGAACGTCGATTCGGAAAGTGCGGGATTGCCGCTGCGCATTGCCAATCTCCTTGAAGGGGTAGGGTTCCGGCCATCCGACCGCTGCGGCGAGCATAGCCGATACGCAGCGGTCGGGACGCGACGTGTACGACAACGTGAAATAAGCGTTGACAGATGCTGCGCAGATTCCCACAATAGCCGACTCTTTCGGGGGGAACCTCGAGGGATTTACCACCGGGGTATAGCGCAGTCTGGTAGCGCGCCTGCTTTGGGAGCAGGATGTCGGGGGTTCGAATCCCTCTACCCCGACCAAGCCTGCTCAAAACAGGATTGAAATGCGATAATCCAGCCAGGGCGCCCGTAGCTCAACTGGATAGAGCACCGGCCTTCTAAGCCGGCGGTTACAGGTTCGATTCCTGTCGGGCGCACCATCGGGTGCATGCGTCAGGAAGCAAAGTTTTCAGTGGTGGCTGTAGCTCAGTTGGTTAGAGTYCMGGATTGTGATTCCKGTKGTCGKGGGTTCGAGTCCCMTCAGCCACCCCACTGATTCAAACTGGTTCACCGAAAGTGAATCAGAGTTGCAAAAGGCAGCACACACGCTACAATGTGCGCCTGAGTTTTCAGGGCTGTTAGCTCAGTTGGTAGAGCAGTTGACTCTTAATCAATAGGTCCAAGGTTCGAATCCTTGACAGCCCACCAAGACAGAAGCCGCCTGGTCCGCCAGGCGGCTTTTTTCTTGCCTGCGATTCCGCAAGCACCGGTAGTGCCGAGCCATGCTCGGCAGCCACGTAAAAACGAGCAGGATCGCAGCTCTGCCGGCCGGGCAGAGCCCGGCTCTGCCACGGGGCGGTGTTTCTCATTCGTTTAGAAAAAGTGCTTGCATCCCCGGTGGGAAATCCAGCATAATTCGCCTCCCGATTTTCGGGCTGTTAGCTCAGTTGGTAGAGCAGTTGACTCTTAATCAATAGGTCCAAGGTTCGAATCCTTGACAGCCCACCAAGAC
>NZ_JBFULO010000731.1:0-1079 GCF_054049855.1 Stenotrophomonas sp. P5_B8
ACCAACTCCGCCAGCGACCGCAAGGCCCTGCAGGCCGAAGTCACCCAGCTGGTCAGCGAAATCGACCGCGTCGCCAAGCAGTCCGACTTCAACGGCACCAAGCTGCTGGACGGCAGCTTCACCAGCCAGCTGTTCCAGGTCGGCGCCAATGCCGGCCAGGCGATTGCCATCAACAGCGTCGTCGATGCCAAGGCCAGCTCGCTGGGCAACGCCAAGTTTGCCGCCCCCGTCGACAGCACCGGCGACATCGCCACCATCACCGACCTGACCGGCGTCACCATCAACGGCGCCACCATCGGCACCATCACCGGCAAGACCACCGCCGAGTTTGCCGCCTCCGCCGCCGCCCAGATCAACAGCAGGATCGGCGAAGCCGGTGTCTACGCCGAAGTGGTCACCACCGCCGGCACCCCGGACACCCAGCGCCTGAAGCTGACCTCGGTCCAGGCCGACCGCGACCTGGTCATCACCGGCGCCACCCAGCTCAGCCTGGCCGACTCCACCGTCGCCGCCCCCAGCTCGGTTGCCGCCACGGCCACCTCCAGCTTCGTGCAGGACCTGGACGTCTCGTCCTACGTCGGCGCGCAGAAGGCGCTGGAAATCGTCGACAAGGCGTTGGAGTCGGTCAACAGCGTGCGCGCCGACCTCGGCGCCATCCAGAACCGCTTCACCTCCGTGGTGGCCAATCTGCAGACCTCCTCGGAAAACCTGTCGGCATCGCGCAGCCGCATCCGTGATACCGATTTCGCCAAGGAAACGGCGGAACTCACCCGTACCCAGATCCTGCAACAGGCCGGCACCGCGATGCTGGCCCAGGCCAACYAGGTTCCACAGAACGTGCTCAGCCTGTTGCAGCGCTGACATGAGCCGCTCCTGAAGCACGTCAGGAGCGTCTAACCCATCGTACGTGCACTGCTCAAGGACCTCTCCTCATGGCACAAGTCATCAACACCAACACGATGTCGTTGAATGCTCAGCGCAACCTGAGCACCAGCGGCAGCTCCCTGGCCACCACCATCCAGCGCCTGTCCTCGGGCTCGCGCATCAACAGCGCCAAGGACGATGCGGCCGGTCTGGCC
>NZ_JBFULO010000732.1:0-1072 GCF_054049855.1 Stenotrophomonas sp. P5_B8
GATGTGCAGTTACGCATCGGTGAATCGCTGGCCAATTTCACCGGCCGCACCCGCCCGGCCATCACCGTCAACGGCAGCCTGCCCGCGCCCATCCTGCGCTGGCGCGAGGGCGACACCGTCAACGTGCGCGTGGCCAACGCGCTGCACGGCCACCCCACCTCGATCCACTGGCACGGCATCCTGCTGCCGGCCAACATGGACGGCGTGCCCGGCCTGAGCTTCAACGGCATCGCCCCCGGCGAGGCCTACCAGTACCGCTTCACCCTCAAGCAGTCGGGCACTTACTGGTACCACAGCCACTCGATGTTCCAGGAACAGGCCGGCCTGTACGGCGCGCTGATCATCGACCCGTTGCAGCCAGCGCCGTACAACTTCGACCGCGAGCACGTGATCCTGCTGTCGGACTGGACCGACATGGACCCCGGTGCCCTGTTCCGTCGCATGAAGAAGCTGGCCGAGTTCGACAACTACTACAAGCGCACCCTGCCCGACTTCCTGCGCGATGTGCGCAAGGACGGCTGGGCGGCGGCCACCGCCGATCGCGGCATGTGGGGCCGGATGCGGATGACCCCCACCGACATCTCCGACATCAACGCGCACACCTACACCTACCTGCTCAACGGCACCGCCCCGGCCGGCAACTGGACCGGGCTGTTCCGCAGCGGCGAGAAGGTGTTGCTGCGCTTCATCAACGGCGGCTCGATGACCTACTTCGATGTGCGCATCCCGGGGCTGAAGATGACCGTGGTCGCCGCCGACGGCCAATACATCCACCCGGTCAGCATCGATGAGTTCCGCATCGCACCGGCCGAGACCTTCGACGTGATCGTCGAACCTACCGGCCAGGACGCGTTCACGATTTTCTGCCAGGACATGGGCCGCACCGGCTATGCGGCCGGCACCCTGGCCGTCCGCCACGGTCTGCAGGGGCCGATCCCGGCGCGCGACCCACGGCCGCTGCTGACGATGAGCGACATGGGCCACGACATGGGCCATGCCTCGAACGGCATGTCGGGGCACGACATGAAGGGCATGGAAGGCGGCTGCGGCGCCAACATGGGCCACGCCGCGC
>NZ_JBFULO010000733.1:0-1071 GCF_054049855.1 Stenotrophomonas sp. P5_B8
GCGCATACCTGGCCGGCACAGTACCGTTTCGTTGGCAAACTGCAGGCCGTGCCCGATGCCGTCATTCCAGCGACTGGGTTCCAGAAAGTAAAACTCGCCCTGGTGGGAATCGGTGTCAACCGAAACGGGAATGGCAGTCTGTTCGCTCATGGGCTTCCATCATGGATGCGGGGTAGAACAGTAAACCGGGGCAGGCGGATCGTAACGTGGGCGGACACTGCGAACAAGATTGGTGCGCAGCTTGGCATACCCACGCGAGGCTACGTCACCTGTTCCGGGCGCCTCGTGCGGAAATGCGGGAGGTGGCAACGCGGACGCCGGCTGGTCTTCAGTGTGTTGCGTCGACCGGTTGAACCCAAGGCCGATAGCAGACCATCGGTCCGCCATGGCAACCTTCAAGAGACCGAAGACGCTTGGGAAGGCCTGGCGTCGTGAGACAAGGCGAAGATGAACTCGGTTATTGCCAATGAAGTGATCTGGGGGCAGCGTCCCGATGAGGATGCGTTCATGATCAACATCCAGATTGGTACGCCATATCAGGTCGGGGATGATCCTATGGAGTGGGCTTGTCCGGTGGCGGTACTGCCACTTTATAAGAAGCTCCACGACGCCCATGGGGTCAGCTCGCTTCATGCCCTATGCCTTGCCTCCTCGTTGGCACTTGAGGTGCTTCAAGGTTTCAAAGAGAAGGGCGGCGTCCTGTTCTATTCGCCCGGCGAGGACGTCCCACTCGAATCCTATGCGTTCGGAATTGCGATGAAGCAGGTTAGCCGCTGATGGGTGTTTGAAACTGCAGCCGCATAGCTGTTTGGCCAGTGCCAAAGAATGATTCCTCGTGGCTGCAAGCGGACGCGTGCATCTCGATAAGGCTGTCCGCTTCATGTGTCCGCTTCCGGCCAAAAGCAGACCCCTAAGTCCTCCATCTCTGGGCGCACATCATGCTTCACGCTGATGCAAACTCCAGGAGTTGCAGTGAGGATGCATAGGAGAAGCTAGCCGTCAGCCGCATTCCGGCACTTTGCCTGAGCCGACTTAGTAGAAGTCGGCCATTCCCCGTGTATACGCCTGGTA
>NZ_JBFULO010000734.1:0-1070 GCF_054049855.1 Stenotrophomonas sp. P5_B8
TTGCTGGAGACCTCACGAAAGATCTCCGAACTCATGGGACTTCGCGGCCCGGCTCACTACTGACCCACAGAGTTCCGTGCATAGCTTGCCGATCCGGCGCCGCCTCTCCGGCTTGGAGCCATATCTGAGGGGCAAGGGAATCCCGACAGCGGCTAGCGACCCGGTGGCGCTGAGCGCGAGGACTTTAACCGCCTAGCAGCCTGTGCCGGGGGCATATCACGATACGGAACGAGGGCGGCTCCCCGGGCCAGCATTCTCACCAACAATGCGCCTCCCGAACGCAAGCGGAATCCTCTCAGCTGCGGGAGGGACCTTATCGGCTCAGGCGTCATGTCAACAGCCGCGCAGACCAGTAGCCTTTGAATCCAGCGTAGCGGCGCCGGAAGTATGGGTGCAGTGGACATGATAGAAATGAATTCGGCCAGGATGTCCGAACCTTCAAGCCCTGGCACTGTCCTTGTGTAAAGTGCCTCCCACTCCACCCACGATCTGGGTGCGCCAGTTGCGCCATAAAGCTTCGCAGCGGGCTCGGCCTCGACGAAGGCCGCGGCCTTCTCAGTCGGCGACAAGGCCCGAACATAGAGGTGGTACGCCTCGGTGAACCCGAATGTCGCGGTCGCCTGCACCCAGTCGAGCAACCGGGGGTCATTGGCGCGGTAGGAAACACCGCCCGGCGTGGTGCCCCGCACCCTGCCGTGAACGCGAACAACATGAGCGATCATCTCCTTTGCCACCGTGCGCGGCCCATACACAGTCACCATCGCAGCGAACCCGGTCCGGTGCAGCCGCAAAGCGGGGTCGCGCCGAAAGCCACTGTGATCCCAGACACCCGATCGAACAGACGGCTCGGCCAACTCGAGAATCACGGCCGCCACACCACCGATGTAAAGCGAAATAGGATTGGCGAATATGCGCCAAGAAACCCCGTCTGCGGGCGCAAGCGCCCGCTCACCCTCCGGTCGGCTGAAATCGAAGTCCAGTCCCGCAGGCGGGCGCATAAATCGCCTAACATTTCCCATCATCATCAATCCTCCTCAATGATTGTCAGGACCTCTTAGATCCCATATCAG
>NZ_JBFULO010000735.1:0-1064 GCF_054049855.1 Stenotrophomonas sp. P5_B8
CCTATGGTCAATGTTGCGAGGGACAGAGCGCTCGTTTGAAGGGCAACCCCTCGCAGGAAATAGGGCCATGTCTTCTTCACCGTAAGCATCTCATTCGCAGCGTCACTGGGAGCACCATCCTATCGTTTGTCGCGGGTGTTTACGCCACCAGAACTCACCGATTGCTTGGCAGATGAGTCCTTCGCCGCCGAGGTGCCTTTCTCAACGATATCACCGGCAGCCTTTCCGGCGAATGCACCCACTGCATTTGCTGCAGGCGCACCAATCTTCCCGTCAAGGGCCTTTTCGACGACCTTCGATACGACGTCACCTGCAGCAACCTCTGTGGCTTTGTCCACGCCCCCACCGCCTTTGACCACTTCACCTCCGATCTCAATGACGTCCTTAATCGGCCCCGCTCGACTGACATCTACCATTAGATCCAGCGCTATCTTGTCGTTCTCTTTCTGGCGCTGCTGCGCTTCGGAAAAGTTCTTCTCTCCTTTCTCTTTATCGCCTCTAGCATCCCAGTAGGCCCTTATCATTCGGCCAAGCTGCGCCGCCTGACTGCCGCGCACTCCGCTTCGGCTGGTTCGTCCATCAGGATCAGTGAAGCTATACGGATTTCCATTCGCGTACCTATAGCGATTGAACTGAGTAACGGGCTGGTCATATGCCGTTACTGGGTCAACGCTGATGAAGATTCCCAGCTCCGGATCCATGTACCGCTGCTGCATATAGCTCAGCCCAGTTGATAGATCGCCCACGTGGCCAGTATAGCCCGGTCCGTCGACTGCCCCGCCTATCAACAGGTCTCCATAGGGACCGTAGTGAAACCTATTCGTTACATTGCCACCGGCATCAGACTCTGCAACGACAGAGCCCAATGCGTCAGTATGAATGTAGGTAACTGATTGCGCAGAAGCATGGAATGTGAAAGCAGTAGCGATCACAACCATTCCCACCCAAACAGCCATCATCTTCGAGTTTATGTGCAAGCAACACCACCGAGAGAGTGCTTCATTTGTATTTTCGAGCTCCACACGCCGAACAACGAAGCGGAGCGCATCGATGGAAAGCTACCG
>NZ_JBFULO010000736.1:0-1062 GCF_054049855.1 Stenotrophomonas sp. P5_B8
GGCGACGACGCCGCGCCCAAGCGGCGACGACGCCGCGCCCAAGCGCCTGCGCTTCAAGGCGCTGAAATAAGAGAAGAAAAACGGCCGCGCACTGCGCGGCCGTTTGCATTTGGGTAGGTCATGACCGTTGGTCATGACACAGCCGCGCACTGCGCGGCCGTTTGCATTCCGGTAGGTCACGACCGTTGGTCGTGACGCCTTATCGTCACGAGGTTCCCCCATGTCCCTCCCCGAGCGCCTGTTCCAGCTGCAGCAGCACGGCACCACCGTGCGCACCGAACTGCTGGCCGGCCTGACCACCTTCCTGACGATGTCCTACATCGTCTTCGTCAACCCGGACATCCTGGCCACCACCGGCATGGATCCCGGTGCGGTGTTCGTCGCCACCTGCCTGGCCGCCGCGCTGGGCTCGCTGGTGATGGCGTTTGCCGCCAATTTCCCGGTCGGCATGGCCCCGGGCATGGGCTTGAATGCGTTCTTCGCCTTCACCGTGGTCGGTGCCGCCGGGCTGCCGTGGCAGCAGGCGTTGGCGGCGGTCTTCATTTCCGGACTGGTGTTCCTGCTGCTGTCGCTGACCGGCGTGCGCGCGTGGTTGGTGGCGGGCATTCCCGCCTCGCTGCGCGCGGCGATCGTGGCCGGTATCGGCCTGTTCCTGGCGATCATCGCGCTGCAGAAGTCCGGCGTGATCATCGCCAACACCGACACCCTGGTGGCACTCGGCCCGCTCAATACGGCAACCCCGCTGCTGGCGCTGGCCGGCTTCCTGCTGATCGCGATCCTGGAAGCACGCAAGGTGCGCGGTGCGATCCTGATCGGCATCCTGGCGGTGACCGGCGCGGCCTGGCTGCTCGGTGACGTGCAGTTCCACGGGATGATCTCGCTGCCGCCGAGCCTGGCCCCGACCTTCCTGCAACTGGACCTGCCCGGCCTGCTGCATCACGACGGCGGCGCGCCCATCGCGGTGCTGCTGCAGGTGGTGCTGGTGTTCGTGCTGGTGGAAGTGTTCGATGCCACCGGCACGCTGTATGGCGTGGTGGGACGTGCGGGCCTGCTCAAGCTGCC
>NZ_JBFULO010000737.1:0-1057 GCF_054049855.1 Stenotrophomonas sp. P5_B8
CGCTAGCACCTGAAGCTAGTGCGTCTACCAATTCCGCCACCTGGGCGACTCAGGCGGAGAATTATGCGGAAGCATTCGAACACTGTCAATGCATGCCCAAGCCACATCCGAGCGAGAGCGCTGGCGGGTGGCGCGGCGCGGCTTGACCGGGGCGGCAGAGACTGAAAATACTCGCCCCACTAAGCAGCAAGGCGTTCCCATGGCGACCCCGATCCTGCATGTCCACCCGCTGTCTTCGTGCTGCCAGAAGGTGCTGATCGCCGCCCGCGTGCTGGGTGTGGCGCTGGACGAGCGCCTGTTGAACCTCGGCGACCCGGTCGAGCGAGCCGCGTTCCGGGCGCTGTGGCCGCTGGGCAAAATGCCGCTGCTGGTGGAGCAGGGCGCGCCCATCGGCGAGACCARCATCATCATCGAACACCTGCAGCTTCATCACGCCGCCGACGGTAGGCGGCTGCTTCCGCAGGACCCGGCGCAGGCCCTGGAGGTGCGGCTCTGGGACCGGGTCTGCGACCTGTACGTGATGACCCCGATGCAGGCGCTGACCGCTGCCCTGCTGAAGCCGGGCAGCGACGGGAATGGCGCTGCGACCGAGGCCGCCCGCGCGACCCTACTGAACAGCTATGCCCTGTTGGACCAGCAGTTGGACGGGCGTCGCTGGCTGGCGGGCGAAGCCTTCACCCTGGCCGACTGCGCCGCGGCGCCGGCATTGTTCTACGCCGTGGCTTACGTGCCGCTGCCGGATGCGCATGCGGCACTGTCTGCCTATGTGGAACGGCTGATGGCGCATGCGGACGTGGCGGCAGTGATCGATGCCGCCCGGCCCTGGTTCAAGCACTTCCCGGGAAGGGCGGGACTGGCGCGCCGCTACTACATTCCCGATGCCTGACCCGGCCAGGGTGACGTGGGCAGGCCCCGGAAACGAAAAAACCCGCTTGCGCGGGTTTGATCATTKWCYGAGTCRTGGTGCCCAGGAGAGGACTCGAACCTCCACGAAGTTGCCCCCGCTAGCACCTGAAGCTAGTGCGTCTACCAATTCCGCCACCTGGGCGACTCAGGA
>NZ_JBFULO010000738.1:0-1056 GCF_054049855.1 Stenotrophomonas sp. P5_B8
CCGACGTCGCTGCACGTGAGGGTCGACTCGGCGACTCTTTTCTTAGCCGAACCACAGAGGGTGCGATGCGTTCGGCCTTCGAGAGATGCCTCGTGGCGAGGCGTACGCAGTTCCTGGTCATAGACGAAGCCCACCATGTGTTGAACGCGAAAGGTGGGGAGAGGTCCGCCGGTGCAATCTTGGATTCATTCAAGGTGCTGGCTGCCAGGACAGGAGTTCGCCTTGTTCTAGTCGGCTCTTACGATCTTCTGACCGCGGTCAACCTGGCTCCTCATCTGATCGGCCGATCTCAAACCATCGAATTCCCCCGCTACAGGGAGTCAGAGTGGGACATGGTCGAATGGACAAGGATAGTGCGCCACTACTCGAGCCTCATCCATGAAGACGAGTATGCAATGGACGAGTACATCGAGGCACTTCATGACGGCTCATGGGGCTGCATAGGTGCGCTTTCACGATGGATCCGGAATGCTTTAGCTTCCTGCCGATCTGAAGGCCGCTCGATACCCGGACAGGGTGATTGGGCTCGGACCAGGCAGCTTAGCTCAGCGCTTGCCTCGGTTAGCGCTGAGATCCGGCGTGGAGAACTCCACTTTTCAGAAAAAAAGGTCGTCGCCATGCCCGAAGCAGGGCCGACGTTGGCATTGCGAGCGAGCAAGAAACCGGCTCCATTCAAGAGGAAAACACGCCGCAATGAAATCTGATGACGAGACCACTCCACGCCTACTTCCTTTGGAAATCGTTGGGAAGAACACTGGCGATGTCGAGGCACTGCACTCATACGTGCTCCGGCTTGCACGTCTACACAGTGTCACTCCTTCCTACCTCTTCGAGGTGATTGCAAGAAGGGCAGGCCGACACTCGGAGCTTCGTCCTGGAGACAGGATAACGGCAGTGGTAGGCCCGCAGCTGGACAGACCGCGCCCAGTGGAACACTCGGTCGTTCCGCTTCTCACAACAATGGCATCGGAGTGCGAGATTGCTCTGAAGAACTCAACCTTCATGTTCCTAGCCAAAGCGCTAAGTCGGACCGTGACCTGCTACTCCAGGTTCAGC
>NZ_JBFULO010000739.1:0-1054 GCF_054049855.1 Stenotrophomonas sp. P5_B8
CAGGTCCATCTGCATGCCGATGCAGGCGATCAGGAAATACAGCAGCAGCGAGCCCAGCTTGGACGCGCCAGCGCCCTCCAGGTTGCGCGCACGGGTGAAGCTGAGCGCCAGGCCGCAGGTAGTGGAAATCACCACGACCCACACAAACGGCGCATCCAGGCTGAACTGCGATGCCCAACTGACATGGCCCTTGAACCACGCCGAGACCGGGCCGGCGATCGCGTGCGACAGGCCGACCGTGCCGAAGGCCACCGCCACGATCAGCATCAGGTCGGTAAGACTGGCCACACGTTCGTGCTCGCTGCGGAATTTCTCGATGCGCAGCTTGAGTTCGTCGATGCCCGAGGTATCAGCACCGCTGCGCGCGTCGATCTTCGCCGCGCGGCCAGCCAGGAAGATCAGCGCCGCCATCCATACATAGCCCACGCCCACATCGACCACCGCGAACTGGCCGAAGGTGGTCGCGTTGACGTCGAACACCTCGCGCATGGCCAGCATGTTGGCGCCGCCGCCGATCCAGCTGCCGGCCAGTGCCGCCATGCCGGCCCAGGTGTCGCCAGCTACGGTGGCCGGGTGCAGCCACTTCATCACCTGGAAGGCCACCACCGCGCCGAGCATGATGCTGAAGGAGGCGCCCAGATACATCACGATCAGTTTCGGACCCAGCCGCAGGATGCCCTTGATGTCCACCGCCAGGGTGAGCAGCACCAACGCCGCCGGCAGCAGGATGTCGCGCGCGACCGGGTTGTACAGATGCGTGTTCTGCCCGTCGATCAGCCCGAACGTGTTGTAGATGCCCGGGATCAGGTAGCACAGCAGCAACGCCGGCACGACGGTGTAGAAGCGCTTCCACAGCCCCTGCTCGCGCGAGGCGGTCCAGAACACGGCGCCGAGGGTGGCGGCGATCAGGCCGAAGACGACGATGTCGTTCTGGATCAGGGCGGGTGCTTTCACGGGTGTGGCGTACCTGGAGGATGGGCGTGGGATCCCACACGTTTCGGGAAAACAATCACCTGTAGAGCCGACCGTTGGTCGGCTGCCGTAAAAGAGCAGC
>NZ_JBFULO010000740.1:0-1050 GCF_054049855.1 Stenotrophomonas sp. P5_B8
GGGCTGGAGCGCTCGCAGGTGGCGATGGAGCTGGGCGCGATCGGGTATGTGATCAAGCCGGCCACGCGCGAGCGCCTGCTGGGGGCGATCCAGCAGCTGGAGGCCACCAGCCAGCGCGACGTACGTCGCCTGCTGATCGTCGAGGACGACAGCGAGCTGCGCTCGAACCTGCAGCTGCTGTTGGGCCGCGACCAGCTGGAAATCACCGGCGTGGGTACCATCGCCGAGGCGATGGCCGCACTGGGCACGTCCACCTTCGACTGCATGGTCACCGACCTGACCTTGCCCGACGGCACCGGCTATGACCTGCTCGAGCGCATGGCCGGCAACGATGCGGTCGCCTTCCCGCCGGTGATCGTCTACACCGGGCGTGCGCTGACCCGCGATGAGGAGCAGCGCCTGCGTCGTTACTCCAAGAGCATCATCATCAAGGGCGCGCGCTCGCCCGAGCGCCTGCTCGACGAAGTGACCCTGTTCCTGCACAGCGTGGAGGCGTCCCTGCCCAGCGACCAGCAGCGGTTGTTGCGTGAGGCGCGCCGTCGCGACGCGGTGCTGGATGGGCGCATCGTGCTGCTGGCCGAGGACGACGTGCGCAACATCTTCGCCCTGTCCAGCGTGCTCGAACCGCTCGGGGTGACCCTGGAAATCGCGCGCAACGGGCGCGAGGCACTGGACAAGCTGCGTCCGGAGATCGACCTGGTACTGATGGACATCRTGATGCCGGAGATGGACGGGCTGACTGCCATGCGCGAGATCCGTGCCGACCACCGCTGGCGCGACCTGCCGATCATCGCGCTGACCGCCAAGGCCATGCCCGATGACCGTGAGCACTGCCTGCAGGCCGGTGCCAACGACTACATCGCCAAGCCCATCGACGTGGACAAGCTGGTCTCGCTGTGCCGTGTGTGGTGCTCGCGTCGATGAACGACACCGAGTTGTTCGACCTGGAACTGCGCCTGCTGCTGGAGGCGGTATACCAGCGTTACCACTATGACTTCCGCAACTATGCGATGTCCTCGCTGCGGCGGCGCATGCGGCATGCGATGGCAC
>NZ_JBFULO010000741.1:0-1032 GCF_054049855.1 Stenotrophomonas sp. P5_B8
GCGCTGGGCATGGAACAGGTGCAGGTCGCGCTCAACCTCGCCGACACCGATCATTACTGGGATGTAGTGGGTGAACTGCTGGCGCCGCAGGGACATGTGGGCCTGGTGGTGGAGCCGCGCGGCGCGCTGCGCATCGGCGATCCGTACAAGGCCAAGTGCATCGGCATCCACTGGGAATTCATGTTCGCGCGGGCCAAGTTCCGCACCGAGGACAGGATCGAACAGCACCGCATCCTCAACCGCGTTGCCAGCCTGGTCGATGCCGGCGAACTGCGCAGCACGCGCAGCGCGCATCTGGGTGCGATCAACGCGGCCAACCTGCGCCAGGCACATCGCCAATTGGAGAGCGGCAGCGTGATCGGCAAGCTGGTACTCGCCGGTTGGGAATGACGGTGTCGGCGCATATTGGCGCCCAACTGTATCTGTCTGCCCGCAACGGGGCGGCCTACAGTCAAGGCCCCCTTCGGTGAAACGGCCATGCCCACGTCCCTGCCCCTGCGTCTGCTGCAACTGCTGATCGGCCTGTTCCTGTACGGGATGGGCGCGGCGGTGATGATTCGTGCGGCGATCGGGGTGGCGCCGTGGGATGTGCTGTCACAGGGCATCGCGCTGCAGACCCCGCTGTCCTTCGGCGTGGCCACCAACGTGATCGGTGCGCTGGTGCTGCTGCTGTGGTGGCCGATCCGGCAGAAGCCTGGCCTGGGCACGGTGCTCAACGTGATGCTGATCGGGCCAAGCGCGCAGTTCGGGTTGTGGTTGCTGCCGGAGGTGCAGGGCCTTGCCTGGCAGGTGCCGATGTTCGGGTGCGGCCTGCTGCTCGTCGCGCTGGCGACCGGCCTGTACATCGGCGCGCGCTTCGGCCCCGGCCCGCGCGACGGGCTGATGACCGGCCTGCACGCCCGCACCGGCTGGCCGATCTGGATCGTGCGCAGCCTGATCGAAGGCACCGTGCTGGTCATCGGCTGGCAGTTGGGCGGCAACGTCGGCGTCGGCACCCTCGCCTTCGCATTGCTGATCGGCCCACTGTGCGGC
>NZ_JBFULO010000742.1:0-1032 GCF_054049855.1 Stenotrophomonas sp. P5_B8
GCGCCTCCTCCATTTCGCCCTTGGGTGTCGCCCATGCCTCCATCAGTCGTTTCGTGTCCCGATCCGCCTTCTCGTAGCGCTCCAGAAGGAAGTCGAGCAGACCCATGTTCCTTTTACAGAAATCACTGGTGGGTCGATGACCCATCGGATCGCCCTGACGGGCGTAATGCTCGATCGGATCGGCGCCGCATAGGGGAACGTAGGCGCAGTCGGAGCACGTTGGCAGTGCCTCGGCGACGCCGGAATCGAGCAGGGTCGTCATTGCCGGCGAGGACAGCCAGGTGCTGACGGGTTGGGATAYGTTGCCGATACAGAACGTGCGATCGCCCATGGCCGCAAGCATCCGAGCTTCGTCCGACGGGTAAACGCAGCCGTCGTAGTCGTAGATGATGGCACCCAGGCCGGCGCCCGACGGGGACCTCAGGTCCACGTAGCCATGGCCGAACGGCGAGAGCAATTGTGAGAGCAGCAGAGAGGCGTAAGTCTCATCGATGGGATAGCCCCCTCGGTTGACCGCCATGAGGTGCTCGAATGCCCGCTTGTAGAAGACAAAATAGTCTTCGGTTGTGTAGCCGGTTCTCGGGGCACTTTTAGTCGCAAAGCCATAGGGGCTCAGAGGCCTGAGCGAGATGGAGTGCAGGCCGAGCTTCCGATACTCATCGATGATGRCTTCGGGAACCTCCAGGCTCCGCTTGGTCAGGGTCGTAAGGGCCGACACCGCGTCCTCGCCGAGCCGACGCCGACCTAGATCGATCCCTTGGATGGTCCTCGCGTAGCTGTCGCGGCCTGGTCTGGGCCTGTTGGCGTTGTGGAGCCACTCCGGGCCATCCAAAGACGTAGAGAGCTTGAATCGGTGCTCCTCTAAGAAATCCAGCTGGGCTTCGTTCAAGTCGTGGAGCGTGGACGCCAGAACGAAACGCAGGCTCCGGTTCTCAAACCGATTGCGCTCGACGATGAGCAACGTAATGGCCTTCACCTGCTCGAAGTTGAGCAGAGGCTCGCCCCCTTGGAACTCAATGGTCAGCTCCTGGC
>NZ_JBFULO010000743.1:0-1026 GCF_054049855.1 Stenotrophomonas sp. P5_B8
TGGCTGGGGTCCGGACGACTGCACCATCCCCACCCCGCAGCTGACCGGTACCTACAGCAAGGAAAAAGCGCTGTCGCAGACCGCCGACCTCACCGTCGACTGGGACATCAGCCCGCTGTGGAAGGCCTCCTTCACCGGCGGCCGCACCTGGTCCGAGGGCGGTCCGTCGATGAACTTCAGCATGTCGGCCAAGCCGCGCCGCCAGGTCGATGGCGTGTGGCAGTCCGGCAACACCTACAGCGCCTGGGACCTGACCGGCACGCCGAGCGCCACGTTCTCGCCGAACCTGCAGGACCAGCTGATGGCCGGCATCGCCGAGATCGATACCGGCTCCACCGGTTCGTCGTGGATGCAGACCAGCGTCAAGCAGAACTACTTCCAGGCCGACGTCACCAAGATGTTCGAAAGCGGCTGGCTGGACTCGATCCAGTTCGGCGCCAAGTACCGTGATGGTGAAGTCCACCGCAATACCGGCAACACCTACTGGGTGTGCCAGGGCAAGGACCCGGCCGACTACGACAACAACCGCTACCAGGCCGGTTGCGATTCGACCGCGGGGCAGGCCCAGCCCG
Source organism: Stenotrophomonas sp. P5_B8 (assembly GCF_054049855.1). Lineage (NCBI taxonomy): Bacteria > Pseudomonadati > Pseudomonadota > Gammaproteobacteria > Lysobacterales > Lysobacteraceae > Stenotrophomonas > Stenotrophomonas sp. P5_B8. The sequence goes on from NZ_JBFULO010000743.1 coordinate 573, forward strand.
GCTTCTTCCTGTCCAGCCCGATCAGCAACATCGCCGGCGGCTTCAACGCCAACGTGTTCCCGGGCATCAACTACCCCGCCTACATCGACTTCCTCAACCAGAAGTACGGCGGTTCCTACAGCCGCAAGGAAGAGGACTTCGTCTACAACGTCAACGAGAAGATCTACTCCGGCTACTTCCAGGCCAACTTCCGTACCGAGCGCCTGCGCGGCAACGTCGGCGTGCGCGTGGTGCGCACCCAGCAGTTCGCCGAGTCCAGCGATTCGGTGGAGAAGTTCAACGACTACTTCCAGGACAACGCCGCGGGCGCGCCGATGGGCTGCAACGATCCGGCCGCTGGACCGCTGATCGCCTCCAACACCGGTTATGTGTGCCAGAGCGGTTTCGTGCGCCTGCCCGATGGCCTGGCCCGCGAGAAGACCTACGAGTTCGCCTCGCTTGAACGGACCTACAC
>NZ_JBFULO010000744.1:0-1019 GCF_054049855.1 Stenotrophomonas sp. P5_B8
CGGGCGGTCCAGGCAGGCATCACCAGCATCGTTCATGCGTGCAGGACGTTCGAGGTGAGTCAGACCTGCTACCGCTATCAGGCCAAGGCCTGCCAAGAAAATGCGATCATCGCCGACTGGTTGCTCAGGCTGACCAGCGCCTACCGCGATTGGGGCTTTGGGCTGTGCTTCCTGCACCTACGCAACGTGAAGGGCTTCGCTTGGAACCACAAGCGCGTGTATCGGATCTATCGCGATTTGGAGCTGAATCTGCGCATCAAGCCGCGCAAGCGCATCGTCCGGGAAGTGCCGGAGCCTTTGGCGGTGCCTGAGGCGGTCAACCAGACATGGTCGATGGATTTCATGCACGACCAGTTGGCTGATGGACGCAGCTTCCGGATGCTCAACGTACTGGATGACTTCAACCGTCAGGGACTGGCGATGGAGGTCGACATCTCCTTGCCCGCGGCGCGCGTCATCCGCAGCTTGGAACAGGTCATTCAATGGCGCGGAAAGCCCCGCGCCATACGCTGCGACAACGGGCCCGAGTACATCAGCGGAGCGCTGCAAGCATGGGCCGAGYGGCAAGACATTGCACTGCTCTACATCCAGCCAGGCAATCCTCAGCAGAACGCCTACATCGAGCGCTACAACCGGACCGTGYGTTACGCTTGGCTTGCCAGCAATCTGTTCAATGACATCGAACAGGTCCAGGACATCGCCACTCGTTGGCTATGGACTTACAACCACGAGCGCCCAAACATGGCGCTCGGCGGCATCACACCAATGCAGAAGCGTGCACTGGCAGCGTAGTTCCACTTTTGGCGACCGCTAAAAGCGGGGGGATTACCGGTTGACGCATCGACTAGCCGGGCAAAGGGCGTAGCTCAGTAGCTTAGGGACTAAAAGGATCGGATCGGAACTCGCATCCATCGGTTCCGCGGAACACCACCGAATACTCCCTACTTGGATCAGCCTGTCCAGGAATGAAAAGCCCGTTAGCGTCGAACTTCACGGCGTACTTATCACCACTTCCAATG
>NZ_JBFULO010000745.1:0-1017 GCF_054049855.1 Stenotrophomonas sp. P5_B8
GCGGGGGGCTGTCCGGCCCTCAACGGGCCACATCCGAAAGGTAAAAACACATGAGTCGTCATTACGAAGTCGTGTTCCTGGTCCATCCGGACCAGAGCGAACAGGTCCCGGCCATGATCGAGCGCTACAAGGCGCTGGTCGAGAACGGCAGCGGCACCATCCACCGTCTGGAAGACTGGGGCCGTCGTCAGCTGGCCTACCCGATCCAGAACCTGGTGAAGGCCCATTACGTCATGCTCAACATCGAGTGCGACCAGGCCGTGCTGAGCGAGCTGGTGGAAAGCTTCCGCTTCAACGACGCCGTGCTGCGCAACCTCGTCATCAAGCGTGACGAAGCTGACACCGAGCAGTCGCTGATCATGAAGAGCAAGGACGAGAAGGGCGAGAAGCCCGAGCGTGGCGAGCGTCGTCGTCGTGATGACGAAGAAGGTGAAACCACCCCCGCCGCTGACACCGATGCCGGCGAAGACGCCGCTTCGGCCGCTTAAGGAGCACTGACATGTCCAAGTTCTTCCGTCGCCGCAAGTTCTGCAAGTTCACGGCCGAAGGTGTCAAGGAGATCGATTACAAGGATCTCAACACCCTGCGCCAGTACCTGACCGAGAACGGCAAGATCGTGCCGAGCCGCGTCACCGGTACCAAGTCGAAGTACCAGCGCCAGCTGGCAACGGCCGTCAAGCGCGCCCGTTTCCTGGCCCTGATTCCGTACACCGACAACCACGACGTCTGATGAAAGCCGGCGGCTTCGGTCGCCGCTTTCGCGGATCTGGCCGCCCGCGCTGCGAAGCGTCGGGCGGTTTCCAGGTCTGCCGTTCGGATATTCGGACAGCCATCGCTGCGGGGCCTTGCCTCGCTAACGAATACATTTTTRGAGCTACACCATGAAGCTGATTCTTCTTCAGAAGGTCACCAACCTCGGCGGTCTGGGCGATCTGGTCGACGTGAAGCCGGGCTACGGCCGCAACTTCCTCGTCCCGACCGGCAAGGCCGTTCCGGCCACCGCGACCAACGTGGCCG
>NZ_JBFULO010000746.1:0-1012 GCF_054049855.1 Stenotrophomonas sp. P5_B8
GGCCCCACCTTACGCGTCCCGAGCTGCTCGGGGCGCGGCGTGCCTGCCGCCCGCTTCGGCGCTGGGAGAGAAGCCGAGTCTCATCTCGATCATGCGATGAAGCTCTCTGATGGGGTGCGGGGGCAATTGGCCTGCAGTGCCTCCCTCCTCCCATGCCAGTGCGATCGCCAGCTGCTCGAGCAATGGACCCGAGTCTACGACTGCGCACTCGAAGCATGTCGCGATCATGGACATATCTCCTGCCCTGGCGCACGCAACAGCGAGGTGAAAGGACGTGCCTCGCTGCTGGTGCAACATCACCAAACCCATGATCCTCTGTGCGGATATCTCAGGCACGGTTGCTAGACAATCCGCAGCAAACATCATGCGCGCTGAACGTCCGTTGCCGTCGCTAAGCAAGTGGATCGTCAAAAAGACAATGTACGACGCCAGGGCCCCTCCTATCGAAAGGCGCCCCGTCGCGCTCAGCTCCCGTCGCCGCTCAATCAAGCACCGCATGGCGCGCTGGGCCTGGTTCGGGTGGGGCGGCAAAAATCCTCGACTGAACGGATTGGCCGTGTTGATTCGCATGCCGCCCAGGTGGGCAAACGCTGACAGCCCTGTAAGTGCCTCCAGCGATTTTTTCAATTCCCGGAAACTCGCCGCCCGGTGCGTCGCCTCGAGACTGCGCCCCAATCGACCGCTTGCAGCCAATCGCCGAAACCGGGCCACGTTTTCCAGATAGTCATCGACACCATTGAAGCTGTCGTGCACGAGGAAGGCAGCCATCCATGGCTGCGCACGCGCGTCAAACGTCCTGGGCTGGGCCTTCGGCTCCCAATCCAGAAGCTGTGCAAAAGCGCCATCAATCCAGGCATCGGAACAACGAAAACACGCGTTCACGCTACTTGCGCTCATAAACTGTGATCACATCTGCACCGCCTCCAGCGCGATGCAGCTGGTAAAGGTCCGACCACTGAGCCCCATTTGGACGTGCATCGAGGCCTGGTGCAGGAATTCCACGAAGCTGGGC
>NZ_JBFULO010000747.1:0-1010 GCF_054049855.1 Stenotrophomonas sp. P5_B8
CACCTTCACCTTCTAACGCGTGCAGAAACTCAAGCCGCGCGCGTCGTAACGGTCTGTTACGGCCATACCGTTGAGGATGCGGGTCCTGCTCTGGAATAGTGAGCGGCTGACCCATCACCCCCAACGGAGTTCCCATGAAGCTGTACAGCAAGCCCGGTGCCTGCTCCACCGCCGACCACATCGCCCTGCAGTGGACCGGCCAGCCGTTCGAGGTGGAACTGCTCGACAAGGACACCCTGAAGGCGCCGGCGTTCCTGAAGATCAATCCGGTCGGCTCGGTGCCGGCGGTGGTCGATGGCGACTTCACGCTCACCCAGAACGCGGCGATCATGGGCTACATCGCCGACACCTACCCGCAGGCCGGCCTGGCCGGTGACGGCAGCGCCCAGCAGCGCGCAGAAGCCACCCGCTGGCTGTCCTTCGTCAATTCGGACCTGCACCCGGCGTTCAAGCCGCTGTTCGGGCCGGGCAACTTCATCGGCGATGAAGGCCAGTACGACGCGGTCCGCGCCATCGCGCTCAAGCGCCTGCGTGGCCTGTTCGAACGCGCCGACCAGCAGCTGGAAGGTCGCCAGTGGCTGGCCGGCTTCCGCAGCTTCGCCGATCCTTACTTCTACATCACCCTGCGCTGGGCGGCTGGCGCCAAGGTCGACCTGAGCGGCCTGGACAACGTGGCCGCGTTCAAGCAGCGCATGGAGGCCGATCCGGGCGTGCAGGCGACGCTGCAGGCCGAAGGACTGCGCTGAGCCCGGCGTGATGGTGCCTATTGACCCGTCCTGCCATAGGTTGACACCTGTGGCGGATGATTCAGCCGCCGTCAGGCGGCCAAGGACGCCCGATGGACTGCATCGGGCGTCTGCATTTTAAGGGACAGGTGCGGTCGCTCGGCGTTATAGATCGCCACCGACTCGGCCACCATCTGCCGTACCTGCGCCAGGTCCCGAGGGCGATGCAGCAGGAATTCGCCTTTCAAGATCCCATTTACCCGTTCTGCCAGCGCATTCTGGTAG
>NZ_JBFULO010000748.1:0-1004 GCF_054049855.1 Stenotrophomonas sp. P5_B8
CTCATCAGCACCCTGACCACGACACCCCGTGAGGGTAGGGCGCAGGGCGTGAAAAGTGCGGATCTGCCCGCGCCTGCGCGGCCCGCCCAGTAGGTCGCCAGGGCCCCGTGGGCCGTGGGGTGAACGCCCGGCAGGGCAGGGCGGGCCCCGATGCTCTACCATTACCACCCCCTGTACCGGTCGTGCCCCCGCAATGAGCAAGCAAAGCCAGTGGATCGTCGGCGTCAACGCCGTCGCCTCTTCGATCGAGAACGATGCCGAGAACGTCCGCGAGGTGCTGATCGAAGCCAGCGCGAAGAATCCGCGTCTGGTCGAGATTGAAGAGAATGCGCGGCGCAAGGGTATCGACGTGCGCAAGGTCAACACCCAGGCGCTGGACGGCGTGGGCGGTTCGGTGCGACACCAGGGCGTGGCGGCGCGCTACCAGGCGGCACGCACCTACGGTGAAAACGAACTGGAAGGCCTGGTCGAGGCCGCCGAGGGCAAGGCCCTGCTGCTGGTGCTCGACGAGGTGCAGGACCCGCATAACCTCGGCGCCTGCCTGCGCAGCGCGGCGGCGGCCGGTGCCACGGCGGTGATCATTCCCAAGGACAAGTCGGCCACGGTCAACGCGACCGTGCGCAAGACATCGGCCGGCGCTGCCGACCGCATCCCGGTGGTGGCGGTGACCAACCTGTCGCGCTGCCTGAAGGACCTGCAGAAGCTGGGCGTGTGGATCTACGGCCTGGCCGGTGAAGCCACCGCGTCGCTGTACTCGATCGACCTGAAGGGCAACGTGGCGCTGGTGCTCGGCGGCGAAGCCGACGGCCTGCGCCGCCTGACCCGTGAAAACTGCGACAGCCTGGTCAAGATCCCGATGCCGGGCGACATCGAAAGCCTCAACGTGTCGGTCGCCACCGGCGTGAGCCTGTTCGAAGCAGTCCGCCAGCGCGGTCTGTAACCGCGCACCCGTAGAGCCGACCGTTGGTCGGCTGCTCTACGCGGTGCCTGCAGCCGACCAACGG
>NZ_JBFULO010000749.1:0-1003 GCF_054049855.1 Stenotrophomonas sp. P5_B8
CCAGGTTCCACACCGCCTGGGTGAGGCGGTCGGCGTCGCCGTCGAATTCGGGAATGCTGGGGTCGTAATCCCGCTGCAGACGCACCGCCCAGCCGCCCTCGCTCTCGGCCAGCCGCAGCACGCGCTCCAGCGAGGCGTGGATGTTCAGCGGCGCATGCGGCGCGGCCGGCGCAGGCGACAGCAGTTGCTCGAGCAGCCCGTTGAGGCGTTCGATCTCCGAGCCGATCAGCTCGATCAGCTCGCGTTCGTCCGGGTCGCGCTCATCGGCGGCCCGCTGCGCGTTGCGCCGCGCCAGCAACTGCGCCGCGCCCTTGAGCCCGGCCAGTGGATTACGCAGCTCGTGGGCCAGTCCTTTGAGCGCCGCGCTGAGCGCACTGGGCAGGGCCTGGGTCGGGTCGAGCCCGGGGAATTCATCGACCGGATGCGCTTCAAGCAGCCAGCCGCCCGCGTCCCACCGGCTCAGCCAGCCTTCGGCGAAGCGCGGGGCGTCGCCCGGCAGGGCGAGGGCGAGACGGTGCAGGCGCAGGGTATCGCGCTCGTCACGGGCCAGGAAGTGCGCCAGGGCCTCGCCCTGCACTTCCAGCGAGGCCAGCGGCTGGCCCAGCAGGCGGCGAACGCTGACGCCCAGCCAGCGGGCAAAGGCGGGGTTGCAGCCGACCACGCGGCCATCGGCGTCGGCCCAGGCGACCGGAGTGCCGAGGACGTCGAGGGCGGGCGGGGGTAGTGCGGCAGTCATTGCACCAATGTAGTGCAAAACCGGGATGGGTTGAGCTTGGCACAGGCCGGCGGGTCCCGGTCTGTGCATCCTCGCCGCTCAATGGACCGGACAAGGCGCCGTTCTGCGGCTACCAGAGCGGTTCTTCCACTGTGTGGATGTAAAGCTTCTCCGCGTGCTCCCGAACGTCCAGGAAGTACTTTGCCGCGCAGCCCCTGCAAACCGCTGGATGGTCTTCGTCGCTTCCCCGCTGATTTTCCAGTGCTACAGCGAGGACGGGATAGGCGC
>NZ_JBFULO010000750.1:0-996 GCF_054049855.1 Stenotrophomonas sp. P5_B8
TTCCTACTCCCTTCCATCCTCACAGCCCCCGTCTCCATCGGTAGTCCGCCCCACTACCCGTCCATCGCCGTTGCCGTTGCCCTCCCAACCGCACCCGTAACGTCTGCGGGGTGGGGCTGGGTGGGTTGGCGGGACCGTCAGGCGCCATGGATGGCGCCTGCGAGCCYCCATGGACGGRTTCACGGCGTGTCCCGCCAWCCCACCCAGCCCCACCCTCCCCCAGCAACCCGGAAGCCGCGCTGGCTCCGGCCCTGGCTCCGGCCCTGGCTCCGGCCTTGGCTTTGGCCTCGAAAAAAACAATCCAACCCCCACACCCACTACCCTTTACAACACCGACCTCAACGCCGGCACAACCACCATACGCCGTAGTATGCTTTGACCCACGCAGCACCCGCCCAAGGATTGCGCCCATGCACCACCGCCTCCGTACCGCCCTCACCGTCGCCCTGCTCGCCGGCACCGCCCTGGCCCTGGCCGCCTGCAACAGCGGCGTCGTCAAGCGCGTCTCGCCCCCGGCCGCCAGCGTCCAGCAGCTCACCGTACGCGCCGACGGCGGTTGGGATATCGCCCTGCGGCTGCAGAACTTCAGCTCCATGCCCATGACCTTCGACAGCGTCAGCCTGACCCTCAGCGTCGGCGACGAAGCGGCCGGYACCCTCACCACCCGCCCCGCCCTGTCCATCGGTGGCGTCTCCGCCGACGTCATCAACGTGCAGCTGCAGCCCAGCTCCAACGCCCGCCTGGTCGTCGCCGATGCCCTCGCCGGCAACCGTACCCTCGCCTACGCGCTCAAGGGCACGGTCAGCGCCACCCCGCAGGAAAAGAAACAACGCAGCTTCGACGTCGACAACCACAGCACCCTCAACCAGGCCCCCGGCCTGCCCGGCGTGCTGCGCTGACCGGCGCACTTCCCGTATCCCTTTGCACCTGATCGAGACCTGACGATGAGCAGCTACACCGCACCGCTTTCCGATATCCGTTTCGCCCTGCATGACG
>NZ_JBFULO010000751.1:0-990 GCF_054049855.1 Stenotrophomonas sp. P5_B8
CGCTTGGCCTTCTCGCGCGACAGGACGGTTTCGCCGAAGCCGTTCTCGATGGAATCGAGGGCAACCTTGACGACATCGCCTTCGGCGACGTCGATTTCGCCAGCGTCGTTACGGAACTGTTCGATCGGCACGATGCCTTCGGACTTCAGGCCGGCGTTGATCACCACGACGTCGCCGCGGACTTCAACAACGACGCCGCTGACGATCGAGCCCGGCTTCAGCTTGGCCAGATTGGCCTGGCTGGCTTCGAACAGTTCGGCAAATGATTCGGTCATTAGATTTACTCTGTTGGACACATGGGCATTGGCCCCCGAAGGGAACCGCTTACTGCCCGCCTGTTGGTCGACCCCGGTAACGCAGGTCGTGTGTTAAGTAGGAAAACCGCCACGCAACATTGCGGGACGGAGCTTTTGCAGCCTTGCGATGGTGCGACACCGCCGATGGATTGACGGTCCTCCTGTACAACGGATCAGGCACCCGAAACCGGAAGCAGATCCAACACGTTGGCAACGACTGCGTCGATGCCGATGCCACTGGTGTCGATGATGACGGCATCGTCTGCCGGCTTCAGGGGCGCCACTGTGCGCTGTGCATCACGGGCGTCGCGGGCCATGATCTCGCGCAGGAGGTCATCAAAGTTAACAGAAACCCCCTTGTCTTTCAACTGCTTATGCCGGCGCTCGGCGCGCTCCTCGGCACTGGCGGTCAGAAACACCTTGTACGGCGCGTCCGGGAAGATGACCGTGCCCATGTCGCGGCCGTCCGCGACCAGCCCAGGCTCCAACCTGAATGCGCGCTGGCGTTCTTTCAGCGCCGCGCGGACCTCCGGGATCGCCGCAATGGCCGAGGCGAGCGCCCCGGTGGTCTCAAGCCGCAGCTCGTCGGTGGCATCGGTGTCGTTGACCACCACCCGCAACCCGCCGTCGGCGGCTTCGATGAAGCGCACATGGGTGTCGAAGGTGCAGCGAACCAGCGCCGAGGCGTCGGAGG
>NZ_JBFULO010000752.1:0-990 GCF_054049855.1 Stenotrophomonas sp. P5_B8
TGCCTCGACAGCGGCCGGCGCGTGGCGTGGACCGATCTCCACCACATCGCCCGCCTGCCAGACCGGCAGCACACCGTCGGCCGGTAACAGCGATACCGCCCAGGTGCCCGCGCCAGGGCTCCCGGGATTCTGCAGCGCACGGCTGCGCAGCTGCCAGTGCTGATACTCGGCCGGGGTCCAGTCGGGCAGGTCGGTCGCCGTACCCCCAAGTTGGCCAAGCAACTGCTGCCAGTGGCGCAGCGCGGCCGGATCGGCGTTGTCCACCTCGACGGTGTCGAACAGCGGGTGCGCACCCTGCCGGCGCAACCAGGTATCCAACTGATGGCCGAACGCGCAGAAATGCCCATAACTGCGGTCACCAAGCGCCAGCACGCCGTACTGCAGGTCGGGCAGCGCCAACGACTGCGACATCACGGTGCGCAGGAACGGCAGCGCATGATCGGGTGCATCGCCTTCACCGGTGGTGCTGGCCACGAACAACACCTGCGTCGCCTGCTGCAACGCGTTGCTGTCGATCTGGTGCAGACCCCGGATGCGTACCGGCAGGCCGGCCGCGCGCAGTGCCTCGGCACTGCGCGCGCACACCTGCTGGGCGAAGCCGGTCTGGCTGGCCCAGACCAGCAGGATCGGTGCCTGTCCTTCACTGCCTGCATCGTCGCGKGGGCGCCCACGCCACCAGATCAGCGCGCATAGCGCGGCATAGCCGAGCACGCTGCCGATTGCCCAGCGCCAGTGCGAGGCCAGCGGCGCGCCCTGCCACCCGTCTTTCTGCAGGTGCAGGCGCAACAGCAACCACGCCAACACCGCCAACGCGGCGAGCACCAGCAGGTTGCCGACCACGGCGCGCGACGGACGGCTCATGCGGCCGGCGCCTGCTGCACATCGAACAGACGTTCGAACGCCGGGCTCATGTGTTCTTCAATGCCATTGGAGCCACGACTGACGAAGCGCACGGCCAGGTCGTGCGCGCGCGCGAACGCCAGCCCCTGC
>NZ_JBFULO010000753.1:0-990 GCF_054049855.1 Stenotrophomonas sp. P5_B8
GGATTGGCCATCCCAGTGCCTTTTCGGGGCATGTCACAATCACTTTTTCAACACGGATCTAGCCATGGGACCGAGGAAGCTTTTTGTTATTGGCAACGGCTTTGACCTCCACCACCGCATCCCATCGAGCTACGCCCAATTTCGAGACTTTGTTCAGGCCCAAGATCGTGGTGTCTTTGATGCAGTGGAGCGATATCTCCACCCAAGCGGTGACTGGGCAGACATGGAGGCGGCCTTGGCCGAAATGGACCCAGACGAGATCATTGAGGACCTCAGCCACTTCATGGGTTCGTATGGTGCTGATGATTGGAGCGACTCGGGACACCACGACTTCCAGTATGAGGTTGACCTCCTGGTCGAGCGCATGAGCACGGAACTCCGGCGCCTGTTTGGCCTTTGGATCAGACAGTTGCAAATTCCGACCCAACTTCCAATCCACCAAACCGTCCAGGTGCTGGATCCRACTGGCGCGTTTTTGTCGTTCAACTATACGGAAACTCTGTCCCTTGCCTATGGCATCCCGCGCGAGCAGATCCTTTACATCCACGGTTGCGCAGATCAAGTCGACCAAGAGCTGATCCTTGGACACGGTTGGAAGCCGGAAGATCGACACCCTCTAAATGACCGACCCGATGTGGCCGAGCTGGACACGCGTCTGACCGAGGCCAATGACATCTTGGACTGCTACTTCTCCAAGACCTTTAAGCCGTCTGACAAGCTAATCCAAGCACATGCCGGATTCTTCGAGTGGATTTCATCGGCCCAAGAAGTCTATGTGCTTGGCCACTCATTGTCCGATGTCGACGCGCCCTACTTCGAAGCAATGCTTCGAAATCCCTCGGTGCGCCAGGCAAACGTTCACCTGGCGATCCATAAGCCTGAGGAGGAGCCAGACCTCGTGAGTCAGCTAATTGACTTTGGCTTTCCCGCCAGCAACATCCGAACTTACAGCTGGGCGGAGCTCTGCTTGTCGCGCACGCTTCTCTCGAC
>NZ_JBFULO010000754.1:0-989 GCF_054049855.1 Stenotrophomonas sp. P5_B8
GGCTTCGCTCTATGGTGCAGAGCGGTAGGTTGTAGAGCGACACCGGGATGCCGGCCATATCCAGGATGTCGACGGCGTCCCTAAGTATTTCGGAATAGTCTGCAGGGTCGGCCCATAGATCGCGCTGGTGCGCCTTCGCGAACCCCACGGGCTCAATGCCCATGAGGGCCACGTGCTCCACGAAAGGCAGGTTCCGCCAAATGAAGCGAGCCAGCTGGGCCAGACGCTCAAACGTAGGCCGAACCAGCACCACGCGTATCTCCACGCGTTGCCGGGCGGCCTGGAGGGCGTAGAGGCCCCTCAACGTCTCTGCAAACGCCCCCTCACTTTGGACTACGTAATCGTGCAGTCCGTAGTGGTCACCGTACAGCGGGACCCCCCAGCTGAGGTTTGGATGCAGCCCATCGAACTTGGCGTGGAGCAAAGGGTCGCGAAGGCGCCCGTTTGAGAGAATGTGGACGTGGGTATCCGGAAGGGTCTCGGAACACCTCTTAACGACTTCGACCAAGCCATCTCCAAGGAGGGTGGGCTCGCCCCCGCTGATGGCCAACGACGGTTCGTCAGGGTCCACCAGCTCAACAAGGTCCAGCAACTGTCTAACTCGCCAGCCGTCCTCCACCTCACGGGGCGGCTGGGAGCACATCAGGCAGTAGCTGTTGCACCGCTCGGTGGCAAAGAGGACGTTGCCGTTGTCGCCGCGGCGGTATCGGACAGCAACCCGTTGCCGAATCGGATCCAGCTCTATGACGTCACCACTTTTGGTAATGCGCAAGTCGCCCTCGAGACTCACCCAGGGAACCGTGGCCGGCCACCCGTGGCCATCCGGTGGAAGCAGGGCGCCCCAAGGGAGGCCGAGCAGTTCCGTGGAGACGGCCAAGTCAGCTGTCGCCCGCAGATCGAGCGCCAGCCTTGAGGGCGGCAGACTTGAAGTTGAAAAATCCCTCAAGTCCACAACCTTCAGAAGTGGGGAGCCGGGTGACATTGGAACC
>NZ_JBFULO010000755.1:0-989 GCF_054049855.1 Stenotrophomonas sp. P5_B8
GCACATGCCTTGCGTGGAGCGCTGGCTCAGGAACGAGATGTCTTGGACCAGCAACGGCTGGAGATCGAGCGGCTGAAGACTCTGCGCACGACCGCAGACCAGGAACTGGCCACCGCCCGGCAGACCGTGGCCCAGTTCGTTGAGGCCAACCGTGCCCTGATCGATGCTGCCGCGGCCGAAGTGCCGGTCATCGCGCACCACCAGCGCATCCAGGCCGCCTACAGCGGCTACCTGCCTGAGATCCAGGCCTACCTGGCGGCCTTGCCGGGCCTGCTGCTCCAGGGCCTTGGAGAGCAGGCTCGCAACCTCTACAACGCGTTCAACCGCGCCGATCCGCCCGGCGACCTGCTGCATGCGTTGTGGCTGCCGGTCGCCGAGAATGGCAAGATCGAAGTCGAGTTCACCGGCGAACCTGGCGTGCGCTATGACGCGTTGGTCGTCTTTAGCGAGGGGCACATCAAGTGCCTGGGACTGGCGATCCTGCTGGCCAAGAACATCGCACAGGGATGCCCCGTGGTCATCTTCGACGACGTCGTCAACGCGATCGATGATGACCACCGTGACGGCATCTGGCGCACCTTCTTCGAGGATGGCGTGCTCGACGGCAAGCAGGTCATCCTCACCTCGCACGCCGAGGAGTTTCTGCACCGGATTCAGCAGGAACTGGGCGCTCGCCGCGCCGGAGCGATCAAGCGCTACAAGTTCCTCCCGCACCAGGGTGAGCACGAACTGCGCGTCGACAGCGACCCGCCGACGAAGAACTACGTACTGTTGGCCCAGCAGGCGCTGGCGGACGATGAGAAGCGCGAGGCCTTGCGACAGGCACGGCCCGCGCTAGAAAGCTTGACTRACCGCCTCTGGACATGGCTTAGCCGGCGGGGAGATGGGCGCCTTGAGATCAAGCTCGGCGGACCTCGCTCGCCATGGGAACTGAACAACAAATGCAGCAAGCTGAAATCAGCGGTAGCTCGCGTTGCGGTGCAGTATCC
>NZ_JBFULO010000756.1:0-985 GCF_054049855.1 Stenotrophomonas sp. P5_B8
CTCGTAGGCTGCGTCCACGCCCCAGGCGATCTCGGGCAGCAGGTCGGGATTTCCCTGAATATCGGGATTGGTTGGTGAGTTTCCGTTGTTGACGGTGTAGCGGCGAGGCACGAGCGTGCGCGGCGCTGGGGAACTGAAGGTGCGCGCCACCCCGAACCGAACCTGGTCCTTCTTGGTGCCGGGCACCTTCCAGACCGCCTGCACGATGGGGCTGAACACACTCGAGTCGTTGCCTACCGATGCAATCGTGGGTCCTTCAACGTGGGTGTACAGGCCTTCCCAGCGAGCGCCGAGATAAATCTGCAGACTGTCCCGTGCCTCCCATTCATCCTGCGCATACAACGCGATGCGTTTGACGCCTGCGCGGTAGCTCTCGTCAATGATATCGAGCACCGTACCCTGCGGGTCCAGGTCGTGTTGCAGGCGGGCTTCGCTGCGCGCTGTGTAAGCGCCATCCCAGCCCAGCGCGATGGRGTGACTGTCGCCCGCCTGCACCAGGTACTTGCCAGTAGTGGTGTAGTTCCTGTCGATCGCATCGGAAACAACCTGGCGGTCCAGCGCGAAATCACCGGTTGGTGAAAAACCGAGGAAGTTGAAGTTGGTGTCGCGCTTGAGGTAGTTGAGGCCGAGTTTGGCGTTCAACGTCGCGCCGGATTCATACGTGTGCTTCCAGTTCAGGTCGGTTCGGCCCGACCACGCGCGGGAGTCATTGATCCATACGTTGCGGGGATAGTCGGTGGGGCCGCCCACCAGAACATTCTCCTGGCGGTCACGCGTCCACTCTTCCCTCGAGTGCTGCACAAGGCTGTTCCAGGTAAGTGCGTTGTCTTCGTCGAACTTCCAGTTCAACCTTGGCGCGAGATTGAATGTGGTGGTAGTTCCATTGAAAAGTTCTTTGGTCTTGCGAAGGCTATCGATGCTTCCGTCAGCATCTGATTCGCTGTCCGTTATCAGCGCATGGATGCGACTCTTGGGGCGACTCGCC
>NZ_JBFULO010000757.1:0-976 GCF_054049855.1 Stenotrophomonas sp. P5_B8
TCTCAGGGGCCTGCTTGGAGTGGGCTCCAAAGACTTGTCGGCTAACACTAGACTTGCCAACCCTGGGCGGTCCGACAAGAATCACTACCTCCTCGGTCAACACTGCGGTCCGAGCTGCTTCCAGATAGCGTCGTGTCTCATCGTAGATTCTGTGTCCAAGACGCTTGGCGACGACGAGGTCAATCTGCTCGGCCAGAGATTTCTCTTGCTCAGCCACTACCAATCCTCGACGGACATTGGCTCAGTGCTAATCGCCTTGAAGCTTCCAAGGGACGGGGGACAGCTAGTCGGACGATCTGTCGCCAGTTGAGCTTCGTTGGGCTCTCTCGCAGGGGGTGCTTTACGAGACATCTCGCGTCTTTCAATCTCGGCAATGAGCTGCCTATCGGAGTCAGCCTTCATCAACTTTCTCAGTGATGAACCATCTCTCGCCCACACCGCATACGCCATCGCTTCGCCATGTGATTGCTGCCCTGCTTGGAGCGCAGCATATGCTTTGCAAACAACCCACTGATCATCGAGCAGTGCATAGAGGATTCGCGGATCCTGGCCGTCGATCCGCGTCGGGACGCGTCTCCCAGCGAAAGCTGCGAGGGCGTCGTGCCACATGTGAAAGTCGCCAGCATGGATTCCCGTGTTCCCCGAGACCTTCAAGGGCTTCTGATTCATTGCAGTTGTGACGAGGAAGCTGAGATCGGCCTGAGCTCGTATCCCGCTAAACGGAAACTGTCGTAGCCCGCTTAGCATCTTTGCATCAGGGCATTCGCTGCTGCCGCCTGATGGACGCCTCCCGATCCACTCACTGAATGCTTCCATCTCGTACCAAAGGTCTACCAAACTAAGCTCTGCCCTTGCCGATGGTTGTCGGTCTGAGGATATGGAGCGAGAGAAGCGAATCGTCTTGATGCTTCCTGGAAGGCAGTCGAGCCAGAACGTTTTTGCTTTACCGAACAGCCGCTCAACCTCACACCCGAAC
>NZ_JBFULO010000758.1:0-975 GCF_054049855.1 Stenotrophomonas sp. P5_B8
CCTTGCTGGTGTCGGTGCTGGTGTTCAGCCTGCTGTCGCTGGTATTGGGCTGGTGGTCGGCCTCCAAGGTGATGAAGCCCGTGTCCGATCTTGCGGCGCGTCTGCGGGCTTACCGGGGTGGCACCAGCGAGCCGGAGCCACTGGCCCCGCGCTTTCCCGACGACGAGGTGGGCCAGCTGGCCCAGGCGCTCGACGACTATTCCTCGCGATTGACCGAAGTGGTCCAGCGCGACCGTGAGTTCAACGCCGACGTCAGCCACGAGCTGCGTACGCCGCTGGCGGTCATTCGCGGCGCGACCGAGCTGTTGCTGGCGCGCCCCGGCCTGGATGAAAAGGTGCTGCAGCGGCTGCAGCGCATCCAGCGTGCCGAACAGCAATGCACCGATCTGATCGGCTCCCTGCTGCTGCTCTCGCGCAACGAGCGCGGGCAGGGCAACAGCAACGTGGCGCGGGTGGCAGAGCAATTGCTTGATGCGCACCGCGCCCAGCTTGGCGGCAAGCCGCTGGAGCTGGTGCTGGAGGGCGACCGCGAGCTGGTCATCGACGCGCCCGAATCCGCGCTGTCGGTGGCCCTGGGCAACCTGATCGGCAATGCGGTGAAGTACTCGCAGGAAGGCTCGGTGCGCGTGGTCGTCACCGGCAACCACGTGGACGTGATCGACAGCGGCCCGGGGTTGAGCGCGGAGGATGCGGCCAAGCTGTTCCAGCGCGGTTACCGCGGTACCCATGCCGGGCACTCGCAGGGTGGCGGGATCGGCTTGTCGATCGTCAGCCGCCTATGCGATCTGTACGGCTGGCAGGTCAGTGTGCGCCCGGGCGTGGATCGGGGTGTGGTGGCGACGTTGACGTTCTCGCCGGCGGTTTGATCGTCGCATCCGCTCGCCGGCGGTGTAATCGCCACGTCCGGTAGAGCCACCCCATGGGTGGCTGTGCGGTGTGTCGGCATACCCAAAGGCAGCCACCCATGGGGTGGCT
>NZ_JBFULO010000759.1:0-951 GCF_054049855.1 Stenotrophomonas sp. P5_B8
ATGCTGCACGCGAGGCCGGTCGGCGCTGGCGAAACGGTGGCGGCGGCTCCGGCATGGCGTTCGTTGCGGCCGGTCACGGTTATTTTCTGAGCCATAGAACCAATAGCTGGGTGAGCTCGCGCGACGAGCATAATGGTGTCAATGAGGGGCTGCTGACGCCGTTGTACGCGAGTGAGCTCAAAAGTCTTATCGAGGTCCGCAGTCGCATGCCGGTGATCCGGCCACGCGTGCAGGATGCTGGACTGATTCATCCGGAGAGTGGCTTTGAATGGTGGACCATGGCCGCTCGTTATGCGATCGCGGAGCAATATCCAGGTGAGACGTCGATATGGAATACCCACGCAGGCAGCACCGCGTGGAACCGGGAGGAGCTGGAGGACATCAACAGCAGGCCAAAGCTCGCCAACCACGTGAAGGCGGAGATGGTCATCCATCTACATAGCAATGCCGACGACAACGGAACCGCGCGCGGTGCGCGCGTCATCGTCCAAGCAGGGCGCCCTGATGATCAGGCACTTGCGAGCAGTGTGCTTTGTTCGATGAAGGAGGCAATACAGAGTCGGCCCGGCTACGAGTCGTTCGTGGTGGCGACGAAGCCGCATGTAGACAATAAAGGGGAGAACAGGGAGGCGAAGATGCCCTCGATCATCGTCGAAACTGCCTTTCACACCAATCCCGAGGATGCCAAGGCATTGCTCGATCCGGTGTTTCGCACCGCGTCGATGAAGGGGGTGGAGAAGGGCTATCGCCTCTGGGCCGCAGGCAAGGACTGCACGGCTTTTGAACTGGGTCCGATTGAGGACTTTTCCCTTCCCATTGGTGGCGCTTCCGAGTTGACGCTGAAAGTGCAGGGAAATCCCCAGTTTCCAGTGACGCTCGAAACCCATGTGGCCGGATGCTCGGAACAAGGGGCCTGCGACGCCTACACCAAGGTGTTCGATGATCCCGACG
>NZ_JBFULO010000760.1:0-949 GCF_054049855.1 Stenotrophomonas sp. P5_B8
CAAGTCGGTGAGGGGCCGCACTCCGAGGGGGCAATGCCAAGACCGATCGTCAAAGGCTGGGACATCCTTGGCAGCTAACGTCTCTGAGCGTCACGCCGCCCGCGCCGAACCAACTGCGCCCCAATCTCTATTACACCCTGAGCCCCTAATCTCCACTGGAGTCTGCGAAGCCCAATGCTCGCCGCATTGCATCGCCGAATAGGAGCATGCGGAAAGTCCTGATAGGAGCGGCTTTGAAGGGAGCATCGAGCAAGGCGGCGGTCTGAGAGCGGCGATTGGAAAGTAGCGGCGCCCCACGAACAATCTTAAGCCCCGAATCGAGAGATTTATCCTATCGATTTGCCTCAGCTAGCTCTTGATACAGCGGGCGCGCCTACCATATGCACTAAGAAAAGCATGTGAGCATGACCAGCCGGGTCGCATACTTCATGCTTTTGCGATAGGTACAGGCAGGAACAGGTAAAAAGTGGCGTGAGTGCGCGAGTTGGGATCGTTCGCCTGCTCGAGGGACGAGGCAGACCACGCTCCAGCGTACAGAACCTACCGTCGTCGAGTCGGCCTCGCGGTCGGCATGAGACACTACGGCATCAACGACGACCCGGTGTGAGCCCAAACGATGTCCCCTTCCATTGGCCCGAAGTCAGAAGCGCTCAGTTTTCTCTCAGCGGGAGGACAGATGGGGGAGTTCTTCCGCTCCTATGCTTGGGATCAGACGCCGATGGGTGCACCCGAGGCTTGGCCCCAGTCCCTACGAACCTCCTTGGGTTTTGTCCTCAACTCAACCCTGCTGGGTGCGGTGCTCTGGGGACCGGAGCTCCGGCTTCTTTACAACGATGCCTATCGCATGATGCTTGGGGACCGGCACCCTTGGGCGCTGGGGAGGCCCGTGAAGGAGGTATGGGGAGAAACTTACGCCCCGATTGCCGATGCGTTCGCCGAGGTCATGACC
>NZ_JBFULO010000761.1:0-939 GCF_054049855.1 Stenotrophomonas sp. P5_B8
GTACGCGGGCATGACCCGAATCTAGCACCGCTTGGACCGATCCGAATGGGCCGAAAGGGCCAACCGCCCGACGCCGCAAAGGCTCTCCCTCGACGGCGTCGGGGACCCCTGGCCCGTCACTGCCGCGCGTGCAGGTCCCAGGTCACCACATAATCCGGATCAACCACCGTGGCGCCGGTGGAAAGCATCCGGTATTCGCCCGGCTCGGCGGCCATGTAGTTGTCCAGCATCGGCGGCAGATAGCGCTCGTGCCCGTCGACATCGTCGGCCAGCACCACGCCTTCGTCGAAACTGATCCGCAGCACCCTTCCGGCATATTGCTGCAGATCCTGCACCTGGCCATCGCCCCCATAACGGGTAACCCCGACCAGTACCACCTTGCCGATCATCTGCTCGGCCTTGGGGCCATCCAAGGGCGGCATTGCGTGAGTCGCTGTGTCGTTCATGCGTGCACCTCCGCGATGTTCAAGGACATCCTAGACCAGATGCGCGCTCTATTTCGCACGGGCGTTTCGGCTTAACCTGCGCTTCACCTGGCCGGTCCTACGGTCAGCGTTCATCACGCAAGGATCGCTCATGTTGGGGTACGCATTTGCACGACCGTGGACCATCGCCCTTTGCGCGGCCTCGCTGTGCGCATGTGCACATGCAACGACGCCTTCGCCGACTACTCAAGGACCCGCCACCATGGCACCCACCGCCTCTGACGCCGCCGCGCCGGCCACCTTCACCGCCAAACAGCTGTTGCTGGGCTTGTTGGACCTGATCAAGGCCACGCGTTCGGCCAGCGAACTTACAGTAGAGGGTGTGTCGGCGGCGATGAAGCAGCCTGCGCAGACCTTTGGGCCGGGGCACTTTGGGTATGGCGGCACCCTGACACCGGAATGGGGGTACGGGCTTGAGGTGAAAAAAGCGGGCAGTGCGCGGACACGACTGGAC
>NZ_JBFULO010000762.1:0-937 GCF_054049855.1 Stenotrophomonas sp. P5_B8
GAGTTCTACACCGAAGCGGCCGGCAAGGTGGAAGACACCGAGCTGTCGTCGCTGTTCACCCGCATCGCCGGGGTCAAGGACGAGATCGTGCGTTCGCTCAGCGCCACCGTTCTGGCCGCGGGTGGCAAGCCGGCCGAGCACGGCACCGTGGTCGGCTCGATGCAGCAGTTCTACGGCAAGGTGCGCGCCACGCTTGGTGACACCCAGTACGGCTACGTGGCCGAGCTGGAAGAATCCGAGGACCGCTTGCTGAAGGCGTTCAAGGACACCCTTACCGACGCCGACACCCCGCCGGCCGCGCGCCAGGAAGTGCAGCGCCTGCTGCCGCAGGTGCAGGAATGCCATGCGGTCATGCGTGACCGCAAGCATGCGATGAAGCACTGATCGACTGCCCTGCGATGGCAACGGATCGCCTCGGCATGATCCGTTCCAGATGAACGCGCGGACCGCGCAGACAGCCCCGGCACGTCCGGGGCTGTCTGCGTCCGGGCGACCGCACGCACACGTACGGGGCAGGGGGAATTGGTGCATACTCGATCGAAAGGGCTGCTTGGATCTGCTATGGAACACATGCGTTGGCTGACGCTTCGCCTAGGCAACAATCAATCCATCGGGCCGAAGGTTCTGTCGGACCTGTGGTCCAATGCCTGCGAAACGAATCAGTCGTCTGTCACCCGCGACACGATGCCGGGTAAATCCACGTCCTATGCGTTGCATGCGCCGCTGTCGCTGGCGTATCCCAAGCGCGCAGAGCTGCGCATGCGCAAGCTGCTGGAAGAAGCCGGCTACACCTTTACCCTCGGCTCTCTGGCCGACCGGCCGGCACCGCAGCCGATGCGCAGCACCCGCTGATCAGCGCGGCGCCAGCCGCCGCAGCATGATCCGCACCGGGAAGCCCCCGGCATGTTCGACCGACTCCAGCGGCACCCACCCCAGC
>NZ_JBFULO010000763.1:0-933 GCF_054049855.1 Stenotrophomonas sp. P5_B8
GCTGCTCCTGTTGACCGTGCTTACCGCAGCCTTCGCCTGGAGTCAGTCGGTGGATGCCGCTGGCCTGCCGACCGGCGGGGCAATGCTGTACACCGTGGCCGGTGCGATCGGCGGCCTGGTGCTGGCACTGGTGACCATCTTCAAGAAGGAATGGTCGCCGGTCACCGCGCCGATGTACGCGCTGGTCGAAGGCCTGTTCCTGGGCGCGATCTCGGCGGTGTTCAACGCCAAGTTCCCGGGCATTGTGATGCAGGCGGTGATGCTGACCTTCGGCACGATGTTCGTCATGCTGGCGGTGTACCGCAGCGGCCTGATCAAGGTCACCGAGAACTTCAAGCTGGGCGTGGTCGCGGCCACGGGCGGCATCGCGCTGCTGTACCTGGCTTCGTTCGTGCTGAGCTTCTTCAACATCAATGTGCCGATGATCCACCAGGGCGGCTGGATGGGCATCGCCTTCAGCCTGTTCGTGGTGGTGGTGGCCGCGCTGAACCTGGTGCTGGATTTCGACTTCATCGAGAACGGCGCCGAAGCCCGCGCACCCAAGTACATGGAGTGGTACGGCGCGTTCGGCCTGATGGTCACGCTGGTGTGGCTGTACGTGGAATTCCTGCGCCTGCTGTCGAAGATCCAGCAGCGCTGAGCCGCTCGATCCGCACCTTCAAGAGGGCGCCCCCGGGCGCCCTTTTTCATGCGCGCTCGCCAGCCGCCGAGCCCGCCCCGCCCGTCTGCCCGGCGTAATGCGCGGCCAGGTAATCCACCAGCGCGCGCACCTTCGGGGCAAGCGCACGCGCATGCGGATACAGCGCGAAGTAGCGGCGCTGTCCGGCGTGCCAGCCGGGCAGCACGCGGATCAGGCGACCGGTGCGCAGATCCTCCTGCACGGTCAACGCGGTGAACAGGCTGATGCCCATGCCCGCCAGCACGGCGGCATAC
>NZ_JBFULO010000764.1:0-923 GCF_054049855.1 Stenotrophomonas sp. P5_B8
GCGCCTAATCGCGTCTAATTCGTTCGGCGTCGAGTAGGCAGATGAGAGTGTCCGGTGCGGAAGGGCCCTCCGCACCTGGCCGACTTGTCCAACGATCCGAAAGGGAGGGAAAAGGTCGGGAAGGTGGATCGTCAGATTCGGGCAGCGACAACAGCTAGTTGGAAGGGGGGAGCTCTCGCCCGCCCTGCTCCTTGCACTGCCACATATGCCGGGGCTAGGCCGTATGGCTACCCCTCCCGCAAAAAGTTCTGACTGACCGGCGATTTCATCGGCCCGGTCGGTATAACACTGTCTTTATCGAGGAGGGCAGGAGAATGGCTCGGAACAAAAAGTCAGGCGCGACGCGCGCGAAGGCAAAGGCCAAACGGCCTAACCCCGCCCGAAAGAAGGCGTCTGCGAAGAACATCATAGAAGCGCAGAGCAGGGATGCCGCGTATCAACGCGCGCTGAAGTCGGCTGATCCCGTGAAACGACAGGTGGGAGAGCAAGTCTTCCAGCGCACGTACATCGATAAAGGCTTGCTCGCCAAGGAGGCGTCACTGCTGCACACTCGCTGGGTCGGGAACCGCTACATGTCCCCAGTGCAGGCCACACAGGCGTTCACGGACGCATATGTCGCTGCGTACCGTGCTGCTTGGGCGCGTCACTTTGACCCTTCGGAAGCGCCTCACAAGCAGCCCTGTACGTCAAGTCTCGCATTGAACGACCGAGCGGTTATCACCAGCTTGTGGCAGGCCCGTCAGAAGGCTGACGAATTGGGGATGCCGTACGATCTGTTCTGCGAAATCGTCATGGAGCGCTGGATCGTAGGCCGGAAGACGAAGCACCCACCATTGCCAAACCAGCTGCTTTCCGGGAAGTTGTTCGACGCATGGATGCGCGGACACCCCTCCTGGGCTGAGGCTAGTGAGCGGTTGTTCTTG
>NZ_JBFULO010000765.1:0-920 GCF_054049855.1 Stenotrophomonas sp. P5_B8
GCTCCTCCACATCCCACCGAAAGGCAGCCGTCCAGCGGCCGTAGCCGACCCAAAGMGCAGCCGGCCAGCGGCCGGCACTACCGGTGRTCAGATCACCACKGGTCTTCCAGCTTCTGCGGCTTGCACGCCACCCACGAGGCGGTCAGCAGGATCACGGCGCAGACCACCAGGAACCCGAACGGCAGATACCACGCGCCGCTGATTTCATGGAGCCAGCCGAACAGGAACGGTCCCAGGCAGCTGAAGGCGTAACCGACGCCCTGCATGAACCCGGACAACGCCGCCGAGCCGGCCGGGGTGCGGGTACGCAGGTTGATCAGCGTCAGTGCGAGCGGGAACGTGGACGGCCCGATGCCCAGCAGGATCGCCCACAGCCACGGTGCCTTCATCGGCGCGAACAGCAGCCCGGCGAACGCGATCAGGAACGCGGAAAAACCGATCAGCACCAGCGGGAAGGGATTGCGCAGGCGCACTGCCAGCGCGGGCATGGTCAGCGACGGCAGCAGGCCGCACGCGGCGAAGATGGCGACCATGATCCCGCCGAACCCCGGCGTGGCACCGGCTTCCACCACGATGCGCGGCAACCAGGTGAACATCGAGTAGGTCATCAGCGAGGTCATGCCGAACATCAACGTCATGCCCCAGCCCAGCGGCGTGCGCCAGACCTTGCCGTGCGGCTGCGCAGCCGGATCGGCGGCGGAGTCCAGCGGGTCCGGATGCGGGCGGCGGCGGGCCAGCATCATCCACGGCAGCGCGGCAGCCAGGGCAAGGATCGACCAGATGCCGAGCGAGACGCGCCAGCCGGCGCTTTCGGCCAGCGGCACGGCGAGCAGGGCGGGCATCATCGTGCCGATCTGCAGCACGGTGATGTACAGCGTGCTGACGGTGCCGACGCGGTTGGCGAAGTAGCGCTTCACCAG
>NZ_JBFULO010000766.1:0-918 GCF_054049855.1 Stenotrophomonas sp. P5_B8
GTCAGGTAGGGTGACGGATTATTGACGCTTGAGTAATTGAGTGGGCGAGTTGATCCAGTGCGTGGTCAACCGCGGTTTGCTCCTGACCACGGACTGCGCATTCCCAGAACTCGATGACGTTCCATCCCTTGGCATGAAGCTCGAGCTGAACCCGGATGTCCCGGGACTTGTTTGAGTCAATTTTTGCCTGCCAGAACTCTGGCCGGGTCTTGGGCAGCCTGTATAGCGGGCAATCATGCCCATGCCAGAAACAACCATGGACAAACAAGACTGTTCGATACTTGGGTAGAACAATATCCGGCCGCCCGGGCAGCCCAGCCCCACCCAAGCGGTAGCGCAGGCCTCTCGCATGAAGGCCCTTGCGAACAAGGACCTCCAGCTTGGTGTTCGCGCCTCGGATCCGCGACATCTGCGCGGATCGCTGCTCGGGAGTGAGGCTGTCAACCAATGTCAGGCCTTCGCCTTCTTTCTGACGGTTTTGGCCGGCTTCTGCTTCGCGTCCTCCACAAGGTAGGGCACCATGATCCGCGCAACTTCGCTGATGACGGGAACGACCACGGAGTTGCCAAACTGCTTGTAGGCGCGGGTGTCCGAAACCGGAATACGGAAGTTTTCGTCGAACCCCATCAGGCGCGCGCACTCGCGCGGGGTGAGTCGGCGGGGATTCTTCTTCAAGCCTTGGGAGATCAGGATCTCCGAGCCATCCTTGTAGTAACGGGCCGAAAGCGTACGGCAGGTGCTCTCGCTGTTAACCAGCCCGAAGCCGAAGCCATTACCCTTGTCGCGGTGCTTCGCGGCGTAGTTCTGCAGGTACTCCCAAAGCTTGTCCGACAGCGTGTACTTGTCCAGCACCTTGCCCTTGGTACCCTCGATGTACGGGGAGTCAGCAGTCTCGGTGCCATCCTGGCTGTGCAGCAC
>NZ_JBFULO010000767.1:0-914 GCF_054049855.1 Stenotrophomonas sp. P5_B8
GCGTGGAGCCGGCCAGCGGCCGGCACTACCGGGGCGCGGGCGGTACTGTTCAGCCGCGCAGTTTGCGCAGCTCCAGCTCGCAATGGCGTGGAGCCGGCCAGCGGCCGGCACTACCGGGGCGCGGGCGGTACTGTTCAGCCGCGCAGTTTGCGCAGCTCCAGCTCGCAATGCAGCAGGAATTCGAAGGCTTCCATGTGGCGGCGCGCTTCGGCCATGGTGCGGCCCCACGCGTACAGGCCATGGCCGTCGATCAGATAGCCCCAGAGCGGTTGGGTGTCGAGCAGGGCATCGACCTGAGCCGAGAGCACGTCCATGTCCTGGGTATTGGCGAACACCGGCACGTCGATGGCCATCTCGTGGGTACTGTTGCCGTGGAAGGCCTTGATCAGCTCGTAGCCCTCCAGCCGGATGTGACCCTGCGGCGCATAGAGGCGCGAGGCGATCGTCTGCACCGGCGAATGGGTGTGCAGCACGCAGCCGATCTCGGGGAAGCGGCGGTACAGCTGGGTATGCAGCAGCGTTTCGGCCGACGGGCGCAGCGGACGGCCGATGGCCTTGCCATCGAAATCCACCACCATGATGTCGTCCTCCACCAGCCGCCCCTTGTCCTTGCCGGACACGGTGATCGCCGCATGGCGGTCATCCAGGCGGTGCGAGAAGTTGCTGCTGGTGGCCGGGGTCCAGCCGGCCTGGGCCAGCTCGCGGACGTTGTCGATCAGCAATTGGGCCAGCTCGCTGAGGCGGGCGGTGTCGTAGGGGAACGTGGGGGTGGTCATGGCGGGTATTTTACGGCGCTTCGATGATTCCCGCGCGCGGATGGTCGTGCCGGCCGTTGGCCGGGGACACGTGGACCCAGGATGTTCGTGAGGAGCCGGCCAGCGGCCGGCGCTACCGGGGCGCGTTCGGGATGGCCT
>NZ_JBFULO010000768.1:0-913 GCF_054049855.1 Stenotrophomonas sp. P5_B8
GGATCCACTGGCCCGGCTTGACCTGCAGGAACTCCAGCAGCATCAGCGCGCTCAACGGCATCGCAATGAGCTGCGCGGCGGTCTCGTCGTTGATCGCCTCGGGCATCGGAATCACCATTTTTGCCGGTGCCACGAAATACGCCGCCCACGTGCCATGCACCGAGGCGGCACTGACCCGCTGCCCGACGCTCAGGCCGTCGACGCCCTCGCCGAGCGCATCGATCACGCCGGTCGCTTCGCTGCCCCCAATGGCCGGCAGCGTCGGCTTGTAGCCGTATTGCCCGCGCACGGTCCACAGGTCGTGGTTGTGGATGGTGGCCAGGACGGTGCGGATGCGCACCTCGCCCTTGCCCGGCTGCGGCATTGCCGCGTCGCCGCCGTGCAGCACCGCCGTGGGATCACCGAATGTTTCATGCAATGCAGCGCGCATGTGTTTTCTCCTGTTGCTGGATCTAGGTTGCCGGGCAAGGCCGGCCCTACGTTGTTGAAGAAGGTTGCCGGGCATTGCTCGGCGTTATGGTGTTGACGGTCACCGGAGCGTGCCCGGCGGCGCGTCATGGAAGCGTCGCGGGACCCGCCTCAGCGGCGGTGCCGATGCGCAGCCACCACCGCCGCGCGCGGCTGGCGCCAGGCGCGTGCGCGCAGCACCAGGGTCTGCAGCACCAGCAACGCGGCCACTGCCAGCGCCAGCACCGACACCGTATCGGCGCCGGGCAGGCGCCAGCCGGACTGCTTCACATACACACCCACCAGCGCCCACACCACGGCGGCCGGATAGGCGAAATGACCCCGCAGGCGCTGGTTGACCGACCACGCCAGCAGCGTGGCCGCCGCCAGCAGCACCACGCTCCAGGTGAACATGTCCGCGGTCGGCAGCCACTCGTAGGCCACGATCACCTGCGCCGTATTGAGG
>NZ_JBFULO010000769.1:0-913 GCF_054049855.1 Stenotrophomonas sp. P5_B8
CACATTCACCGGCGGAGGGGGAGGTCCGCTACCATTCGCGCTCTTAATCACAAGGATGACGCAACAGATGGCCGTCAAGTCGCTGCATGAGTTTCTGTCCACCACCCAGGAGAAGGACGTCAGTGCCGATGCGTTCGAGCTGGAAAGCCCGCACATGCTGGAGGTGCGCGTCGATGGGATGGTGTGGGCGAAGGCCGGTTCGATGGTGGCCCGCAAGGGCGGGGTGAAGTTC
Organism: Stenotrophomonas sp. P5_B8; assembly: GCF_054049855.1. Lineage (NCBI taxonomy): Bacteria > Pseudomonadati > Pseudomonadota > Gammaproteobacteria > Lysobacterales > Lysobacteraceae > Stenotrophomonas > Stenotrophomonas sp. P5_B8. Next base: position 233 of record NZ_JBFULO010000769.1, read on the forward strand.
ACCCGTCAGGGGCTGCTGGAGCAGGGTCTCGGGACGCTGCTGAAGAAGATGATGACGGGCGAGGGCCTGCAGTTGATGAAGGTGGAGGGGCAGGGGCGTGTGTACCTGGCCGATGCGGGCAAGCAGGTGACGCTGGTGCGGCTGGCCGGGGAGTCGATTTTCGTCAACGGCAACGATGTGCTGGCCTTCGAGACCGGGATCGAGTCGAWGATCACGATGATGAAGAAGGTGGCGGGGATGCTGTCCGGTGGTCTGTTCAACATCAAGTTGAGCGGTCACGGGATCGTGGCGATGACGTCGCACTACGAGCCGTTGACGTTGCCGGTGACGGCGCAGGGCGGTCCGGTGTTCACCGATCCGAACGCGACGGTGGCTTGGTCGGGGTCGCTGGTGCCGGAGATCGTGGCGGATATTTCGCTGGGGACTTTGGTGGGGCGTGGCTCTGGCGAGACGCTGCAGATGCGTTTTGCGGGCGAGGGTTGGGTGGTTGTGCAGCCTTATGAGGAAGTGACGTTCCAGGCTAAGGGGTGAGGGGTTGGGGGTGCGCTGGCGCGCTTTGGCTTTTTTAGCAGCAAGAGCGACGGCAACTGCCAGTGCAACTGCAACTGCAACTGCAACTGCAACGGCGGCGCTGCGGTGCTGCGGGTTGGGTCGGTGCGGGTGGGTTGGCGGGACCGTTGG
>NZ_JBFULO010000770.1:0-912 GCF_054049855.1 Stenotrophomonas sp. P5_B8
GCGTGATGAGTGGCCAAATCTTCTCAAGCTTGTCCAGGTCGATCATGTTTGGGTCTGGCCGCTGCCTGCTTAGATCGGATTCTGGCATAACGCCTCGGAGTGGCAAGGGAGTCGGGCGGTGCGTCGAGTCCGGCTATGCTGCTTGGGAACTAGGGAGTCAGCTATGACAACACCAGAAGCGTTCCGATCATCGTTTGGCGCAATGACAGACGGTGAACTCGTGGCCCGCTGGGCGCGGCACCAGCTCACCGATGAGGCGAAGGCGATAGCTGCGCAAGAGCTACGCACCCGTGGCATCGATCCTGATGAAATCGACATGCAAGGGGAGCTGGAGCGCCAAGAGCGCGACGTGGTGTCGTTTCGCCGTGGGCAACGCCAGCGAGCAGGGCGAATCAGCCTGCGATTCCTCATGACGATCGTCGCAGCAGTGCTGAGCGCGTTCGGTGCCACCGTTGCGGCTCTGATTTTTCGCTGACCAGCGCAGGCGGCACAGCTCGGATACCAAGCCGTGCAAATTCCGTGCAACCAAAAATAAAAAAGGGTTCTCATTGCTGAGAACCCTTAAATWATGGTGGCCGAGGACGGAATCGAACCGCCGACACGGGGATTTTCAATCCTCCTTTTCAGCAAAGCGGCGGCTCAGTCATCTGTTTTGTCTGCTCCTGGCGTCTTTAAGGTGTATTCGGGGATCGAAGTGGATCTCCATTTGTCTAGCACCTGTCCGCACCTGCAAGTGAAAGAATCGTCGTCCTTCACTGGCACTCTGTAGATCTCGACCGAGTAAATGGCACCACAATGCTTACAAGCCTTGTCGGGTGCCGCTTCTTTGGTCCAGGTCTTTACCACGCCTCACCCCCAGGTTGTTGCGCCTACTTTAGCGCTCCGCAATCCTTGGAAACAGTGCCTTTCCCC
>NZ_JBFULO010000771.1:0-906 GCF_054049855.1 Stenotrophomonas sp. P5_B8
GGCATGGGCAACGACCAGGTCCGCTTCGACCTGGCCGTGAAGGCACTGGGCGACTATCAGATCGTCGCCCCGATCCGCGAGATCCAGAAAGAGCACACCCAGACCCGCGCCTACGAGCAGAAGTACCTGGAAGAGCGCGGCTTCGGCGTGCGCGCCAAGCAGCAGGCCTACACCATCAACGAGAACCTGCTGGGCCTGACCATGTCCGGTGGCGAGATCGACCGTTGGGAAGCGCCGGGCGAAGGTGCCCGTGGCTGGTGCGCGCCGCGCAGCGCGTGGCCGATCGAGCCGCTGACCGTCAAGCTGAAGTTCGTCGAAGGCGAGGCGGTCGAGCTGGACGGCAAGGCACTGCCGGGTGAGCAGATCCTGGTCAAGCTCAACAAGCTGTTCGCCCCGTACGGCGTCGGCCGTGGCGTGTACACCGGCGACACCGTGATCGGCCTGAAGGGCCGCATCGTGTTCGAAGCCCCGGGCCTGGTCTCGTTGCTGGCCGCGCACCGCGCGCTGGAAGACGCGGTGCTGACCAAGCAGCAGAACCGCTTCAAGCCGGACGTGGCGCGCAAGTGGGTGGAGCTGGTGTACGAAGGCTTCTACCACGACCCGCTCAAGACCGACATCGAGGCGTTCCTGAAGTCCTCGCAGACCAAGGTCAACGGCGAAGTGGTGCTGGAAACCCGTGGCGGGCGCGTCGATGCGGTGGCGGTGAAGTCGCCGCACCTGCTCAACACCAAGGGCGCCACCTATGCGCAGTCGGCCGATTGGGGCGTGGAAGAGGCGGAAGGCTTCATCAAGCTGTTCGGCATGAGCTCGACCTTGTACGCGCAGGTAAACCGCTAAGCCGATTCACCGGGGTGCCGGCCACTGGCCGGCGCCTCGCAAAGCCGATGGAGGGGTAGTGCCGGCCGC
>NZ_JBFULO010000772.1:0-906 GCF_054049855.1 Stenotrophomonas sp. P5_B8
GTTTTCGGATGCTTCGAAGCCTCTCATTGATGCGCGCGAAACTTGTCACATCCTTCGTCCGGAGCTGGACGAGTGTTTCAGTGCTGAGCAAGACGAGCTGAGCGGCATCCTCAAATCCATCAAAGTGGACTTGAAGCTGCCAGAACGTCCTCTCGTCGTCAGGAAGTGCGGCGTATCTGTCGCAGGAGCCCTTGATTCCCACGGCCAACCCCAGTGCTGCGCAGGTGGCAACCAGATGTGCGCGTCGCGCCTTTGCCTCAGTCGCGCGTCGCTCTCGATATTCGCTGATGCGTTGATCGTGCCCTTCTTTGGCATACCTCCAGGCCCCGTAGCCGATCACCCATGTGCCCACAGCGGCGAGCCAATCGGCAACGCTACCGCTGTCAGGTATCTGAGTTCCGCCTGGCGCAGCAAAGAGGATCCAGCTCAGGACCCCGCTCAGAAGAGCGCCGGCGATGCCAGAGAGGACTGCATCGCTCCGCAACACGTAACGGAGTCTTTTCTTAGTAAAGCCCATGCCCCCCCCGTACCTTGGCCGTAGCGAATAGGGGGATTCTCGCATGACCCGGCCATAGCTCTGACCCGCCTGGCCGCCGCCTTGTTCGTCTCAATCGGGGTTAGGGCGCCTCGTTGGACCGCTGCTCCAATCGCGTGAGGAAGGCGCGACCCGCCCAATTCGTGATGCAGCCGTAGTCGCAAAGGCACGCGCCGAACTTCAGCCGGACCGGAATCGAATCCGGCACCTCGAAATCGAGGCGACCAAGCGTGGCGATCTGCTGGCCGATGCCGAGTTCGCCAAGCAGGCCGACCGCGACTACGCCATTGCGATGCTCGACCAGGAAGGCTGCCAGTCAATATGTAACATAATATACATTATGCGAAATGGTAGATCTGTCCCAGACACGC
>NZ_JBFULO010000773.1:0-895 GCF_054049855.1 Stenotrophomonas sp. P5_B8
GATCATGCGCCTGGTGATTTCGGCAAAGAAGGAGGCCGCCACCGACGCCGACGCGGTGCGCCAGCTGACCGAACTGCGTCGCTATGCCGACGAGGACCTGAAGAAGAAGCTGGAGCCGGTCACCGGCGTGGCGGCGGTCAAGGTCGGCGGTGGCCTGGAAGACGAGATCCAGGTCGACATCGACCAGCAGAAGTTGGCCCAGCTCAACCTGCCGATCGACACCGTCATCAAGCGGCTCAAGGAAGAGAACATCAATATTTCCGGCGGCCGCCTGGAGGAGGGCTCGCAGCGCTTCCTGGTGCGTACCGTCAACCAGTTCGCCGACCTGGACGACATCCGCAACCTGCTGGTGACCACGCAAGGCAGCAACGGCAGTGCCGCCGACGCGGCCATGCAGCAGATGTTCGCGATCGCCGCGTCCACCGGTTCGGATGCGGCCGTCGCCGCCGCTTCGGCCGCGCAGAGTGCATCCAGCAGTAGTTCCTCCACCGTCGCCAACGGTATGCCGGTGCGGTTGAAGGATGTCGCCAGCGTGCGCCAGGGCTACAAAGAGCGCGAGGCGATCATCCGCCTGGGCGGGAAGGAAGCGGTCGAACTGGCGATCTACAAGGAAGGCGATGCGAACACCGTCGCCACCGCCGCCGCGCTGCGTACCAAGCTGGAACAGATCAAGGGGCAGATTCCCGGCGATGCCGAACTGACCACCATCGAAGACCAGTCGCGCTTCATCGAACACGCCATCAGCGACGTCAAGAAAGACGCGGTGATCGGCGGCCTGCTGGCGATCCTGATCATCTTCCTGTTCCTGCGCGATGGCTGGAGCACGTTCGTGATCAGCCTGTCGCTGCCGGTGTCGATCATCACCACGTTTTTCTTCATGGGCCAGATGGGGCTC
>NZ_JBFULO010000774.1:0-884 GCF_054049855.1 Stenotrophomonas sp. P5_B8
TTCCCAACAAGTCCGGCGACAAGCTGCGCACCGAGATCGTGATTTCCCAACAAGTCCGGCGACAAGCTGCGCACCGAGATCGTGATCGAGCAGGTCCGCGAGATCTCGCAGAAACTGGCGCTGACCCCGCAGTACGGCATCGCCCAGGTGGTGATCGTCGACCCGGCCGACGCGATCAATCGCGCCGCCTGCAACGCGCTGCTCAAGACGCTGGAAGAGCCGCAACCGGGCCGCTACCTGTGGCTGATCAGCAGCGACCCGGCGCGCCTGCCGGCGACCGTGCGCAGCCGCTGCCAGCGCCTGGAATTCAAGCTGCCGCCCCGCGAGGAAGCGCTGGCCTGGCTGCAGTCGCAGGGCCACACCGAGGCCACTGCCCGCGAGGCGTTGGACGCGGCGCGTGGCCACCCGGGGCTGGCCGATGAATGGCTGCGCGATGACGGCCTGGCGCTGCGCAAGCAGGTGGCCACCGATCTGGAGGCACTGGTGGCCGGCCGCACCGGGGCGGTCGAGCTGGCCCAGCGCTGGGCAGGGGACGACAACGCGGCCTTGCGCCTGCGCCACGCCGCCGACCTGGCGCTGGCCCAGGCCAGCGCGGGCGGCTTGACCGATCCGGATCGATTGCACAAGCTGGCGGCGTGGTTCGACGCCGCCAACCGTACCCGCGATCTGCTGCGCACCACCGTGCGCGCCGACCTTGCGGTGGTGGAATTGTTGTTGGCCTGGAACAAGGTCAACGAGCGGCAAGCAAAGGRGAATAGAGCATGAGTGCCACCAACGCCCGCCAGGGCATCCTGTCGCTGGCGGTCAAGGACAAGGCCGCGCTGTACAGCGCGTACATGCCGTTCGTGAAGAATGGCGGGGTCTTCGTGCCCACCCCCAAGCGC
>NZ_JBFULO010000775.1:0-884 GCF_054049855.1 Stenotrophomonas sp. P5_B8
GATCTCGGCCGCCGAGCGCCCCGAGTACACGCGCAGCGCCAGGTAGATCAGCCCGGAGACGATCGCCGAGTCGCTGATGGCGTGGAAGCGCAGGGTCTGCGCATTGCCTTCCGGCACGATCCAGACCATCGACTGGCAGCCGAGCAGACGGTGCTGTTCGGTCTTCCACTCTTCCGGGAAGGTCGGCAGCTTGCGGCCCAGGTCGATCAGGTACTGGTAACGCTCGGACCAGTCGCCGAAGAAGGCGAACTCCTCGGCGATGGCGGCCTGTGCCTCGGCAGCTGTGGCTTCAAGCGGGAACGGGGATGAGATGGTCATGGGGGGCTCCGGGCCGGTGTGCGCCTTCCGTGGGCTGGCCGTGATGGTTCAAAGGAAGCGYCCGGTCGTCCATGGCCGGGTCCGTGTCGTGGCAGCGCCCGGCCCTTGGCCGGGCGACGCATCAGCGCTTGCGTGCCCAGCGCACGCCCTGGGCGGTGTCCTCCAGCACGATGCCCTCGGCGGCGAGCTGGTCGCGCAGGGCATCGGCCCGGGCAAAGTCGCGCGCCTGCTTGGCTGCGCTGCGCGCGTCGATCAGGCCCTGGATGCGCGCGTCGTCGTCGGCATCGCCGGGGGCATTGCCGAACCACGCGGCCGGATCCTGCTGCAGCAGGCCCAGCGCCAAGCCGGCGCCGAGCAACGCGGTCTTCCACTGCGCCTGCTCGCCCGGGGCGGCCTTGCGGGCCTCGCCGGCGATGCGGGCCAGTTCGGCCAGCGCCTGCGGGGTGTTGAGGTCATCGTCCAGCGCTGCCTCGATCTCGGCCGGGATCACCGCCGCCGCCTGCACGTCGGCCAGGTCGCGCAGGGTGCCGTACAGACGGTCCAGCGTCCGTACGGACTGCTCGATC
>NZ_JBFULO010000776.1:0-883 GCF_054049855.1 Stenotrophomonas sp. P5_B8
GTTCGGGCATTGCAGCCTTATATTCGTAATATTGAGCACCTGCGGATTGAGACCATGAGAGTTCCAGACCTTTATCCCAATCCAAGCTCACTTTTCGCGACGTAACATTTAGTGGTGCTGGAGGGGCGGGAAGCTGGACATCATGACGCCCAATGATGCTCCATGGACCACAGCCGCCCTCACTACAGGCGTTGACTCGATATTGATAAGTTCCTGGCAACCGAGAAGCGAATTGCCGGGAAGTGGCGGGATTTTCGCTAATTTGAGCCCAGCCACCTGCGTTGACCGACTCTTCAAGACGATAGAAGGTGGCATCCGCCACAGCCGCCCAATAGAGCGTATAGGTCCCTGTTGATTGGGCAGGAATCGTCAGGATCGGAGCCATTGCCGGAACTGGGATCGGCAGGTGGCGAACCGTGGCCGACGCGCTCCAGGGACTGCACTCATTTCCTTGACACGCGCGAATCTGATACTGCCTCACGCCCTTCGGAACTCCAGTCACAGCGTGATTCGTCGCACCACCTGCGTACAAGCTGCCCCAGGTTGAACCACCGTCCGCAGACATGCGGAGCTCATAACGCGTCGCACCTTGCACAGCATTCCAGGCCAGCGTGTAACTACCCGTCTGGACGGAGGCAGGCGCGGACAACACGGGTGCGGCCAATCCGGTAGTGTTCTCGACTCGAGCAATGAGGTGAGCACCCAGGCTGATGTACTCAATCTCCTTTCGAGTCCGCTTATTATGCTGGTGACGCAGCACTCCGTCGTTGCCGTAGAACGAGAAGATATCCCCGTCAGCGGCGCTGTAGCTCGCTACGCGACGACCATGCGCATCGTATGCGTATGACTCCCTTCCCTTTGCGTCACGGAGTCGATTCCCTTG
>NZ_JBFULO010000777.1:0-865 GCF_054049855.1 Stenotrophomonas sp. P5_B8
ACCGTGACCGGATCAACGCCTCGACCGAGTCGACTAAGGCTGCCCGTCGCCAGGCAGCGTCGCGGCCCAAGGCAAAGCCCGTGCCTGCCCAGGTGCCCGCGGCAGCCCAGCCCCCGGCGAACKAGCKCGCCGCTGAGCCGGCTCTCAGCATCTTTGACCAGGAGCTGGAAGAGTTTGAAGTAGGAGAGCTGAACTGATGAGTGCCTACCCCCACCTCCTGCCCCAGGTCGCGGAGCGAATGGAGGACTCGGAGTCCGAGCGCATCGAGTTTGCCCGCAGCGATCGGTGGATCGCGTATCCGGTCGCAAAGGTTGTGATTGATGAGCTTGATCAGATCATTGCCTACCCAACCACTCAGCGGCCTCCCTGCCGGTTGATCGTGGGCCGGGGTGATAACGGAAAGACAGCCATCCTGCGTCAGTTCCGGCAGCGACATCCGATCACCATCCGCGAGGACGGTAGCCCCAATTCACCGGTGGTCGCCATCGGCATGCCGGCAACCCCGGACCTTTCCCAGATATGGTCGGAGATCCTGCAGTCCTGCGCCATCACGCATCGTCGTGGTGACCCTGCCCATGCCAAGTACGCTCAGGTGGTTGGAGCCTTGAGATACATCAAGGCGCGGGTGCTGTTGATCGACGAGTTCAACAACATCGTGAATGCTAGGAAGGAGGCTGCGGACGTCCTGGCTGGCCTGCGCAAGCTCAGCAACGATCTGAACCTGAGCATCGTCGCTGCGGGAACCGAGTCTGCCATCAACGCGCTTTCTTTCGATCCGCAGATGCGATCGCGCTTCAAGCCATTGGCCCTGACCCGATGGAGCCTGGATCTGCCTTATCTGTCTTTCTTGAAGACGTACGAAAGG
>NZ_JBFULO010000778.1:0-863 GCF_054049855.1 Stenotrophomonas sp. P5_B8
GCCTTAGGGGCGCCGTATCGGACCTCCTTATAAGAGAGATACAGAACATCAAATGCAGGCTCCGAACTACTGCTGGCATGCAACTCTGCCCAAGCAGCATCGACGAGCGTACCAAAGCCCCTGTCGAATAGGACATCATCCTCTAACACAAGCGCATATCCACCGGCGGATGCCGCGATCTTCTTCCATACAGCGATATGCGATCTTGCGACCGCGATCTCGGCGTCGCTCATTCGGATCGGCTCATCCAGCTTAAACGCGGCCGGTAGCGTCAAAGGCTGTGGCTCGACGGAAAGCTGGTCGGCCAAGGTGTAATGGATATCCACATCGGGTGTTTGAAGGCTGCTGGTAGTGTAGGCCATGCCGTCGCAAGCCGAATGCCGAACGAGAAGATCGAGCAAGGGGCTACCTGACGCGTCCGAGATACGACGCAGCTCTTGCTGAACGGCCACCAGCCGCTCTGGCTGGCGATCTAGATTGATGACATAGATCTGGCTGATCGCCAGGCAGTCAGACTTCCCGCCTCGGCTGAAGGCTCGACACAATTGACGAGGAAGTAGGACCCGAGCTCGCATGCGGAGGGTGTTCAATACTCTTTGGAGGCCGCCCAACCGCGGAAATAGGTTCATACGTTTTCATCTCCAGGCCTCTCGAAGACCCGTTGGTTGGAGTTGCGCCAATTGCGATCATCGTTGCGGTAGCTTAGCGGCCACTTCGATACAGCAAATTCGCTCCAGTCTTTAAGAACTACGATCGCGTTGTCTAACTCACCCGCGACGCCCATCTGGAAGATTACCCTGGACAAATTACCTGGACCGGTGGTCGCCTGGATTTCCGGCAGTTCGCCCTGCACAGCTTCCACG
>NZ_JBFULO010000779.1:0-857 GCF_054049855.1 Stenotrophomonas sp. P5_B8
GGCTCAAGCCCAGCCCCAGCCCCCCCGACTTGGTGGTCCAGAACGCATCGAACACGCGCTCCGGTGCTTCCAATGGCAGCCCGCTGCCGTGGTCGCGCACGCTCAGTGCGACGCGTGCGTCATCCACGCGGAGACTACGCAGCGTCAGACGACGCCCACCGGCGGGAATCCCGGCCATCGCATCGACCGCGTTGAGAATGAGGTTGCCGATCACCTGCTGCACCTGTACACGATCCCCGAATACCAGCGGCAGTTCGTCATCGAACTGGGTGTTTACCGCCACCGCGTGCTGCTCCAGCTCGCTGCGCGACAACGCCAGCATTTCCAGCACCGCCTGGTTGAGATCGAAGCCGCGTCGTTCCGGGCTGGCACCCTGGGTCAAGCCACGGATGCGTGCGATCACGTCACTGGCGCGGTGCGCGTCGGCGAGGATGCGGGCCAACGTCTGCCGCGCCTTCTCCACGTTCGGCGGCGCCTGCGCCAGCCAGCGCTGGCTGGCTTCGGCACTGCTGGCGATGGCGGCCAGCGGCTGGTTCACTTCATGGGCGATGGAGGTGGTCAGCTCGCCCACCGTGGAGGCGCGCGCAACGCGCAGCAGACGCGCCTGCGCTTCCTGCACGGCGGCCTTGGCCGCTTCCATTTTCAGTGACAGGTAGGTGGTGATGACGATCACCAGCATGCCGATGGCCGAGTTGACCAGACCGATGCGGTAGGTGCCGAAGCGGGTCAGGAAGAAGCTCAGCCCGGTCAACGCGATGCAGATGGCCGCCAGCAGCACCAACCCGCGGGCACTCATGACCCGCGATGCAGCCAGGATCACCGCCGCATAGAAGCACGCGGCGGCCACGGCGTAATCG
>NZ_JBFULO010000780.1:0-857 GCF_054049855.1 Stenotrophomonas sp. P5_B8
ATGAGCGCCTCCGCAGCCGCCGGCGACATGGCAAACCTCCGGGACGCAGTGAATCAAGCTCTCGACGCGGGGTTGAGCGTGGCCGAAGCGCGAGAGATCCTCGTGCAGGTCTACGCCTATGCGGGGTTTCCGCGCAGTCTGAATGCGTTGAGCGAACTGATGAGGGTGGCAGAAGCCCGCAGGCAGCGCGGCCTTCAGGATGAAATCGGTCGCGAGCCGGGCCGGCCGATTCCCAAAGGCGACGCGTTGCTCGCTGCAGGCACGGCCAATCAGACCAAGCTGGCTGGGGGGCCGGTCTCCGGGGCTTTGTTCGATTTCGCACCGCAGGCAAATGAGTATTTGCGTACGCACCTGTTTGGCGACATCTTCGAGCGCGACAACCTGGATTGGCAAAGCCGGGAGTTGGCAACGGTCAGCATGCTGGCGGCCATGTCCGGGGTAGAGCCCCAGTTGCAGTCGCACATCGGTATCAGTATGAACATAGGGCTGCGCCCAGAGCAGCTGTATGGGATAGCGGATGTTCTCGAAGCGCGCGTCGGCCTGGAGGCTGCCGAGCGCGTCCGCCTAGGCATTCAACGTCACCTGGAGGCCCGACCCGAATGATGTTCAGGCCAGAGGCATCGTCGAGTGGCATGCACGAACGGGAGGCTTAAGTGAACACGATACTGATCGGCACTTTCATCGGCGTGGCGGCATGCGCCTTCAGTGTTGGCGCTGAGGAGGCTCAGATGACGAGGCTCTCGAAGATCACCGTCAATGCAGACCATCTTCCCGCGTATCGAGCTGCCCTGGCTGACGAAGTTCGCGCCTCCATGGCGCTTGAGCCAGGCGTGCTGTCGCTGTATGCGGTGTTTGAC
>NZ_JBFULO010000781.1:0-856 GCF_054049855.1 Stenotrophomonas sp. P5_B8
CCAGCGCCAGCAGGCACGGGCTGGCGGCGAGCCCGAACGCCCATTGCAGGGGCGGTCGCGGCCGCGCTGCGCGGGTGGCGGGCGGTACGCGGTCGGCACTGCCCAGCGCGCGTGCGCGTCCGGTACGCGCATACACCGCGTGTGCCCGCGCGTAGGCGCCGAAGTGGCGGCGGTCGGCCTCCAGCCAGCGGTCGCGCTCGGCCAGCTCGGCCGGCTCCAGTGCACCGCGATCTTCGCGGGCCACCCAGCGGGCGGCCTGGTCATCGATCGGGTTTTCAGCGGCGCCTTGCATGGACGGCCTCCGTATTGTCCGTTTTCCCTGTGGACCCTGCATCACCCACATCCTGTTTCATCGACTCCATCAACAACCGAATACCCTTGCAAACGTGCTTTTCCACCGTGTTCTCACTGATCTGCATTCGCTCGGCGATCTCGCGTTGCGAGAAGCCTTCCACGCGCCGCAGGATGAAGGCCTGGCGGCACTTGTCCGGCAGCTGCGCGATCAGCGCGGTGACCTTGTTGAGTTCCTGGCGCGAAGACGCCAGCCGTTCCGGTGAAGCATCCTCACCGGTGATCGGCAGCCGATCAAAGTCGGCCACCATGTCCATCGATACCACCTGGGCGCGACGCAACTGTTGCAGCACCACCGATTGCGCCACCCGGTAGACGTAGGCACGCGGTTGCCGCACGTGCGACACGTCGGCGAGCGCCGCCAGGATCGCGTAGGTCTCCTGCACCACGTCGTCCACGTCCTGCGCCTGCGCCATGCGCCGCCGCAGCCAGTCGCGCAGGCCCCGCTCGTACGGCAGGACATGCTCGGCCAACCACAACGCCCGCTCTGCTGCCAATGTTGCGC
>NZ_JBFULO010000782.1:0-853 GCF_054049855.1 Stenotrophomonas sp. P5_B8
AGGAGATACGTGATTTTCGCGCTAGTAACATCCCTTAGAGCAGTGTCAATGGCCGCCTGATTCCGACATCGCGCCATATTTCCCACTACCCATTCAGGCGACCAGATGATGAACAACCTGACGCTCTTTCAACAGATGAGCATCGTTGCGGGTGTGATCGTGCTCTTAATTGTCTCGCTTACGGCGGCAGCGGTTTGGCTCGCTCATCGCCAGAACAACAGGGACTGATGCCTCTATCCAGACATCAAAAGGTTAAGCACCCGTCGCATAGCAGCTGCTTTCCCGCCACTCAGCCACTCGCTGACTGCTTCGCGCCAAGGACTGMTTTCGGCCAGAAGCGGACATTCAAAGCCTAAATTAAGCTGCGCTGCGAAGCGGCGTCGATTTGAATGAATTGTTAGCAATCAACGATTTCGATCCCCCGGGCTTGACAGACGTCAATAAAGTCAACCGGATTGAATGTAATGAGCGCGTCGACCTTAATACTTGAATCTTCAAGCATGCTCCTAATCACATGATCAACCAGGCTGTAACTAGTGCCCCGCTGGTCAAGCACGTACCTCAATGAGGTCTTCTTGTACTTTGCGTCCTCTAGGAGAACAGTCGAATCCCGCTTTAGGTAGGCATTGAAGCGATCTTTGTCAGATTGCCTGCGCATAAGGCGCGTATTCAACGTTTCATACAGCGATGGCCAAGGGATGACAATGCTGTGGGCCTCAATGAACTCCTCTATTGAACAGGCACACGAATGATGAGCGTCCCGTGCGTTGAACAAGCCGATCCAGAATCCGCTATCAGCGATGATGTTCTTAGCCATTAGAAGCCATCATCTTCGATAGGCTCCTGGTGTCCG
>NZ_JBFULO010000783.1:0-851 GCF_054049855.1 Stenotrophomonas sp. P5_B8
CATCCGCTCACATGTGGCCGGACTGCCTGAGACGTGGCAGGCGATCACCATCGGCCAGCTGCTCTCGCACACGTCGGGCATTGCCGATTATGACGGCGACGAGTTCACCGGCCGCGACGGGCCGTTCGACGTGCGCCGGGACTTTACGGAAGCGGAACTGGTGCAGAAGGTTTCCCAGCTGCCCGTTGAGGCGTCCCCAGGAGAAACATGGAGCTACCGCAACGCAAATTACCTTCTGCTTGGCGCCGTCATCCGCAGCATCACCGGGAAATTCCACGGCGACATCCTGGCGGAGGAGATTTTCGGGCGTCTCGGCATGACCGCATCCCGGGTGATATCCGACCAGGAGATCGTCCCCCATCGGGCCGCAGGCTACGAACGCAGGGGAGGGACCCTGTGTAACCAGGCCTGGGTATCGCCCACCTTCAATTCCACGGCCGACCTGACCGGTCGGGATCTGAAGCACTGGGGTCGCGCCTTGTGCAGCGCCTCCGTCCTGGCTCCCGCTACGTTGGCGCAGATGTGGACACCATATCCGGTCGACGGCGTGGTTCCCGAGGAAGGCTACGGTCTCGGCTGGTTTGTCCGCATCCACCCATCAGGTCCCATCGTGGAGCATGACGGCGCATGGCAAGGGTTTACGTCGTACTTCGCCGGATACCTGGGAACGGGCGTCTCGGTTGCTGTGTTCACGAATCTCCATCCCGATCACAGTCGCCCTGATCAGATCGGCCAGGGGGGCGCAGGATTGGTGGACGCGCGCCTGGCGGATCTGGATCCGGCCAGCGAACATTCTGATCCGATCGACCGCTGAAGCGGGACCCAGCCACCTGAAGTAGCGTGTCTGGGAC
>NZ_JBFULO010000784.1:0-846 GCF_054049855.1 Stenotrophomonas sp. P5_B8
GCGCAAAGCAGCATCGTTGCCCTTGCCGCGTGCATCGCCGAGGATCGCAAGCGTGTGCTTGCACTGGGTACCAGTACGTTGGCGACGCTTCGGTTGTTCGAGCTGCTTCCGACCATGCCGAGAATCAACATTGATCGGGCAGCACAGGTGCTGGAGGTGAGTGCGCCTACTGCGGCGAAGGCTATCAATGGATTGCAGGTGGCGGGGGTGTTGGAGGAGACGACGGGGCGGGCGCGGAACCAGAGCTTTTTGTATGCGCGGTATGTGCGACTTTTAATGGACTGAGGACGTAGCTATTGCAGAGCGGCTAGCCAATTTCAATAGCATCCTCTCCGCATATCTGTAGAAATATCATTGTTTTTGACTGGATCAAACAGCCTGCCGAACAGCCACCAATTGTGCCCACGCGCAATCCTTATCAGACGACGCGGCATAGTCTGATTGGCTGGGCATACGTGCTTCTCGACACTTGAGCCATGGCAATCAAAGACTGGCCCAAGGACGAGCAACCGCGCGAGAAGCTACTGGCGCGTGGCCCAGCAGCGCTTTCGGATGCTGAGTTGCTTGCCCTGTTCATGGGCACCGGCTGTAAGGGCTTGGACGTCATGGAGAACGCACGCCTTCTCCTCAAGGAACATGGCCCACTGCGCCTATTGCTTGATATGAGCGCGCAGAAGCTGAGGAGACTGCCAGGGCTCGGCCCGGCACGGGCTTGCAAGCTGGTCGCCGCACTGGAACTGGCCGACCGCCATTTGCGTGCAAAGTTGGACCTGGGTGAAGGCATGTGCGATCCCAAGACAGCCATGCGCTACTTCAAGCAGCGGCTTCGCGGGCGCCCCCATGAGG
>NZ_JBFULO010000785.1:0-846 GCF_054049855.1 Stenotrophomonas sp. P5_B8
AACAACTGGGAGCGCCTCTGGGCGCGAGCATCTGGTGGAAGGCCACGCCGTGACGTCGCGAGTAGTTATGACCGAGGCCAGTGCCGACATCGAGGACGTCAAAGCCAGCTCGGTAGGCCGCTGCTGCGACTGACGAGTCCCCCTTTCCGCGGCTGAAAGATTTCATGGTTGCGTGGTAGATCGCCATCTTGAAGCTCCTAGATTGATTTGAAAATCCAGGAAAAGGGCGAAACATTTCTTGTCTAGGCCTAAATAGCAGGCAATTTTGAGCGCTTGGTCACAGGGTTTCTCGCTTTGTTGATCGGCGAAAGCGGATCGACGAGGTGGCCCAGCCACCGCAAAAAGCGCCGACAGGCGCCGCACGGAATTTGCGGAGCAAAATCCATAAGTGCGCTCTTGCCTTAAAATTTGGCAATCCCCTAACAGCCCCCTAAAGGATCTTAAATTATTTGGGGCCCACTTCTTTTTTATTCCTCCTACGTAAAAATTTCTTAAAGTAGGAAAGAAGCAGTTGCTGCTCAAATGTGGGGAGCTTGGAATAAATAATAATCAAATCTTGCAGATCGTCATCATTAGCGAAAAACGCAGCCAAAGGCATCTCCAGAGCCTCGGCCAGACGCTGAGCAGTCCGCAGATCACACTCGTTGACGCCTTTTTCATACCGATTGATGCGTGTGCGGGCCACGTCAGGGCCTACCCCTGCGGCCACGCCTAAGGCCTCCTGCGTGAGCCCTGCCCTCAGGCGTGCTTCGCGTAGGCGATGAGCAAAGATCAGACGAGCGTCTTCCGAATCCAAAACTAGACCGCTGGCAGGCAATGTGATGAACGAGCATGGCGCTTCTCTCT
>NZ_JBFULO010000786.1:0-845 GCF_054049855.1 Stenotrophomonas sp. P5_B8
GCTACGACGTCCAGGGCAACCTGCACCCGAAGAACGGCCAGGAGTTCCGCTTCGATTTCGGCAACCGCCTGCGCGAAGTGGTCGGCAAGGACTGGTATGCCTACGACGGGCAGGGGCGGCGCGTATTGAGCTGCAACGGGGCAGGCTGCTCGAATCAGATGTACAGCGCTGACGGCTGGCTGCTGTATGTAGACGATGCACGCAACGGCACCCGCACCGAACACATCCATTTGGGCGATGGGTTGATTGCCCTGCATGACACGGCTGCGGGCAGCGGTGCGGTCAACACCCGATACCAGCACGCGGACCTGCTGGGCTCACCGGTGGCGGAGACGGATGGGTGGGGGGATCTGACAGAGACGCTGGAGTACGAGCCTTACGGCGAGCAGATCAATGGGGTACTGAGGGATCGGCCTGGGTACACCGGGCATGCGTTGGATGCTGCGACTGGGCTGAGTTACATGCAGCAACGGTATTATGACCCTGCGCTTGCAATATTCGTGTCTGCAGATCCAGTTATGGTGGATCTTAAAAATGCGCGCAACTTCTGCAGGTACTGTTATGCGGCGGATAGTCCATATCGCTTTATCGACTCAGATGGGCGTGCAGAAAGTCCAGCGTGGATGCGGTCTTTCATCCCCGGTCAGATTGYATGGGATGCGGCAGTAACATCTGCAGAGCGCGGAGAGTACGGAATGGCCGCCGCGCAGGGGGTGCTGGCTGTCGCGGAAGGCACGATGTCCATTATGACTTTGGGGCATGCGCAAGGTGTCGCGGCCACCGGTCGTGCCGCGTTGATTATGCGAGCGGAGTCCAGATTTGCTGCAGATTCCGCGGAGGTGGTC
>NZ_JBFULO010000787.1:0-828 GCF_054049855.1 Stenotrophomonas sp. P5_B8
ATATGAGGCTGTTTTTCCACTAGCATCGAGAAGCGCAAAGAGACGAAAAAGCGGAAGGTCTGTGGCAGTCCTTTGTTGCGATTACAACAGCTTCCAGACCTATATGAGGGCAGGGGCGTATCGCGATCTATTTGTCCCTGTCGCTGCGAGAGAAGACATCGGTACGATACCTAGTAAGGGTGTCCGCTTCGTCTTTTCAATGCCAGAGTTTGTTGCCGGGCTGCAGTTTGATGAAGTCTATCTGCTTGATGTCAGTAGCCTGGTCCTGTTTGCTGAGGACGGGGCAGGGGCTATGGACAAAAGGCGTGGGTTGGCCACGCTTTATCTTGGCGGAAGTCGCGCCATGACAAGACTTCACATTTACTCTGTTTCGGACGCCGGTGGTGTCCCCACGTTGATGAAGAGAGCTCTTGAGCTCGGGATCTGTGAGGAGGCGTAGTTGTTTTCTCCCATGAGGCCGCCTCACTAGGTGGGGCGGCTTTGACCTGAGAGTCGGCGCCGATTGCCCTGGGTTCTGAGGACGCTACGAGCTATAAGGTATGGCTTGTCTGTTCTGGCTGCTGGAGCAGTGCACGGGCCGCAACGGTGGCTTATAAGGGGCTTACGGTTAGCGAAGTAGCTCTAACCTGTATCCCGTACAATCGCCCGGGCAATGGACAGTCAGGTCGGAGCGCGACATCTGGTTGGCATTGGTTCATGCCGGTCCGCTCGGCCGGAGTCGGACTTATGCAATCAGTTGTTTGTCGCTTAGATCGCTCGCCGGAGTCAGTCGGCTGGGTTCGTAATGCGTAGGTCGTAGGTTCGATTCCTATTTCCGGCACCAGATAC
>NZ_JBFULO010000788.1:0-826 GCF_054049855.1 Stenotrophomonas sp. P5_B8
GGTCCGTTTCATGGGCGAGCGTTCCAAAAGGTTAACTGGGACCTGAAGGATCGTCCCGCACCGATCAACCGACCGCGAAAGCAATGCGAGCGCCGCGTGATCCGTCCATATTCCGAAAGTCTCAGTCCTGAAGGCGTTTCACCCTACTTTTGGGGAGTTCCCGTAGACGTTGCATTAGCATCCGGGTCCGACGGCGCCTCGGGGTTTTCCTTGCCAGCGTGAGCATGAGCAGCGGTCGGGTCCTCGATCTGGATGACCTTCCCCTTCTGCCACGCATCGGCGCCCGCATCGATGGGGGGCGCTCCGATGTCGGCACGGCGCTTCCGCTTGTCCTCACTACTGACGCCCAACCTTGCGTCACGGGCAGCGACCATGGCTGGGTCCGCCTGGCCGTCTGCGGTGAACCCCATCATCAGCTGCGGCATGCCTCGGGGCAGGTCCTTGTCCAGGTCTGTKTGCCAGGTGTGCCAGGTCTTGCCATACGTGTGGATGAGCTTCTCCATCAGCGCATGCTCGGCCGCCTCGGGAATCCCTGGCGCAATGAGCTGACCGGATTTCACCTCTTGAACATGGCTGTGCCACAGCGCTTTTTCCTGTTCAGGAAGGCCCGCAAACAGCTTCTCACTGATGATGTATTCCACCCCCATCAACTTGGCGTCTTTCACATTGCCATCGTAGATCGTGCACTGGATGACATCCTCGTTGAGGATGGAGCAGTAGTGGTGAGCCTCCATTTGGACCTTCATCTGGCCGTTGTAGAAATGGAACCCGTCCAGATAGGCGTTGATGGCGTCGACCGGAGGCCGGTCCTGCAGCACCGCGGCGC
>NZ_JBFULO010000789.1:0-824 GCF_054049855.1 Stenotrophomonas sp. P5_B8
TGCCTCGATAGAGCACGACCGAATGTTCCTGCGTTTCATATGCAGCAGGTAGTCCGCTATCTCTTCTGATAACAATCCGGCCGGCGTTGCTAGTGGCAGTGTGGGCGGGTAGATCGTACCGTTTCTGCGTGCCCCGGGGCGCGCGGTTTTGTCTAGAGCGAAGCGAAGAAGTTCTTCAAAATTTGTTCTGGACTTTGCATTGCTTATTTCGACGCCGCAGAACTTAACTCTTCCGACTTTCACGAAGTCGATCTTAATGGCGCTGTCGGTGGCGTCGAGCTGAGATGGGTTTGGTGTGGTCTTTGCACTTTCCACTTTGGCTGCTTCCGTTGTTGGTGTCTGCAATCTTGATACGGGAGCAATTTGTCAAGTCAATGCGCGGTCGCCTGGCGTCAGATGGGCGGAATAACACCTTTAGGATTGGTGTGAAGGACGCTCCGATGGGCAAGGGCGCGTGCATTTTCGTGTTCGTAAAGGTAGCCGGCATCCCTATATTTAAGGGGCTTCTTCAGTTGCGTGCTAGCCATGTTCCAGAGATCGACTATAATGAATTAAATTGGTTTTCCTAACAAATGTCATTATATTTGTCAGTAAATTAGACTGTACCACAGATAAATGTTGGGTTATTTTTTTTGGCTTTCTCGTTAGTTTGTAATGGCGGTTCGGCGTGGTGTTCGAGAATTGAGTGGAGTTCGCGCCACGGCCCGTATCGTCTGCCGAGCCTCAGTGTCCAGCCTGCCTKGCAGTCTGATGGGACCTCAGCCAATCCAAGCCCTCAGCTACATCCAAGCGCATCGAAGCGCATCGAAGCGTAGGAGCGCATG
>NZ_JBFULO010000790.1:0-819 GCF_054049855.1 Stenotrophomonas sp. P5_B8
GTCGCCTACCCAGACCCGAGCCTTGATGTGGGCTACAGCTACGACGTCGCGCCAGCGGTTTGCGCGGCTGATGAGCAGTTCGCCAAGAGTCGATTGGGGCAGGTGCTTCACGCCAATGGCAGCACCCTCTACTGTCATGACCGCTTCGGCCAGATCACCCGGAAGGTGCAGACGCTCAATGGTGTGGCGATCACGCTGCGCTATGCCTACAGCAAGTCGGGTCGGTTGACTGCATTGACCTATCCCGATGGCAGCATGGCTGACTACGTGCGCGACGCACAGGGTCGTATCAGCCAAATCGGTCTGACCCGCCCCGGGCAGAGCCGGCAGATCGTCATCAGCCAGGTCAGCCACGCCGCCTTCGGTCCGGCCACTGGCTGGGCCTATGGCAACGGACGCCAGCTACAGCGTCCGCTGGATCTGGACTATCGCTCGCAGGCGGTGCACGACCCGGCAGTGGGTGGAATGTCACTGAGCTACGGCTACGATGCCGTCGGCGCGATCACCGAGCTAAGGAATGGCCCGGGCTCTACAGTGCTGGCGAAGTATGCCTACGACACGCTGGGCCGCCTTACCCAGACCATGGATGGCGCGACCGGCACGCCGATTGAAACCTATGCTTACGACCCTACAGGCAATCGAACCTCTCTGACCACCGCCGGGGGCACCACCAATTACGCCTACCCGGCGACCAGTCATCGGCTGACTGCGGTGGGTAGTGAGGCCCGAAACCATGATGCAGTGGGCAACACCACGAGTATCGGAAGCAAAGCCCTCACGTACAACGATGCCAACCGTATGAATGCGGTGAAACAGGGC
>NZ_JBFULO010000791.1:0-819 GCF_054049855.1 Stenotrophomonas sp. P5_B8
CCARTGAAACGCTGCTTTCGGCATCCCACCCGCACCGTGCCAACCACCCGCCCATGAAACGGTGCTTTCTGCGGCCCACCCACATCTGCGACCCCATGTCGCAACCAGAACAGCCTTCCCGACCCATCCGGCAACATCCGGCTCACAGGCCGCAGCGCACAATCACCGCCTGTCTTTCGGAGCACCGCGATGACCGTTGAAATCATCAACCCCGCCACCGKCCAGGTCACCTACCGCCACGAACTGCTCGATGCCGCGCAGATCGAACAGCGCCTGGCCGCCGCCGCCAAGGCCTTCCCGCTGTGGTCGGGGCAGTCCCTGCAGGGACGGGGCGCCATCCTGCGCGGCATTGCCGCGCAACTGCGCCAGCGCAAGAACGATGTCCAGCAGGCGATGACCAGCGAAATGGGCAAGCTCAAGGCCGAAGCGCTCGCTGAAATCGAAAAGTGCGCCCAGGCTTGCGAGTTCTACGCCGACCACGCCGCCGACTACCTCAAGCCGCAGCTGATCGACACCGAAGCCCAGCGCAGCTACGTGCGCTACGAGCCCATCGGTTGCGTCTTCGCGGTCATGCCGTGGAACTTCCCCATCTGGCAGGTGTTCCGCTTCCTCGCGCCGGCGTTCATGGCCGGCAACGTCGCGCTGCTCAAGCATGCCAGCAACGTCCCGCAGTGCGCCGACCTGATCCTCGCCGTCTGCCGCGATGGCGGCCTGCCCGAGGGCGTGTTCGACGTGCTGCATATCGACAACGACCAGGCCGCCGACGTCCTGCGCGACAAGCGGGTCAAGGCGGTCACGCTGACGGGCAGTGAACGTGCC
>NZ_JBFULO010000792.1:0-818 GCF_054049855.1 Stenotrophomonas sp. P5_B8
GCCGAGCTCAAGGGTGGTCGTCAGTACCCGGATCGCATCCGATCAGTGTTCCCATGGCTGCTACGCCGTCAGATCATTGAGATTGATGTGCCGACGATGGAGCGATGGTGGCGCGCGCGCGTTACTGGACCCGATGCTGTCACTAAGGCCACCGCAGCGCGCGACTTTGCTTGCCTGAGGTCAGCGCTTTCGCGGGCTGTGGAGTGGAAGTTGATCGAGACCAATCCCCTCATGGGCATGCGTCAGCGATCAGCGGCTAGCCGCAAGGTGGTTCGGTTCCTGTCCCCGGACGAAGAAACGATGCTCCGGGCCGCGCTCGCAGCGCGCGATCTAGCCGGGGTTGAGGGCAGGGCGAACGCTAATGCGGCCCGACGTAAGTACCGGCAAGCGGTTCTGCCTGATTTGCCGATGGACGGGTATGTCGATCACCTAACGCCCGTGGTTCTTACAGCCATGAACACCGGTATGAGACGGGGTGAGCTGCTGTCGATGACATGGGCCGACATCAACTGGGAAGCAAAGATGCTCACCATCCAGGCGGAGAACGCCAAGTCCGGCAGGCAGCGTCACATCCCTCTGAACGTCGAAGCCATGGAAGTCCTGCAGCGTTGGGCCAGTCAAGCGGGCGAGCGACGCGCGGGCAAGGTATTCGAGGTGAGCGACATCAAAAAAGGGTGGGGCAAGCTGATCACTGACGCCCGCATCGAACAGTTCCGGTTCCATGACCTCCGGCATCACTTTGCATCGCGCTTGGTGCGGGCAGGGGTAGACCTGAACACTGTGCGCGAGCTCTTGGGTCATGCAGACATCACTATGAC
>NZ_JBFULO010000793.1:0-817 GCF_054049855.1 Stenotrophomonas sp. P5_B8
TATTCCAGCAAACTCCGTTGGACGGGACGTTYGGTGACCTCGTGGTCGGGGCGGACTGGTGCCTGGCCCTGGAATTCAAGCGCGAGGAGGGGACCATCGACTCGGAGAAGGAGAAATGGAGCAAGGAAGCGCTGCAGGCCTTTGATAGTGACACGCTGCTGAAGGTCGCCTCCCGCAGGGCCCACATGTTGTGTTTCAGCCGGTCAACGTCCGATGGAATCGATCTGTTCGCTGTGGCCTATGCATCCGCGTTGGGCTTGGGTAAGTCCAAGGTTGAGATGGAGTGCCATCGCCTGATCCTGGGCCTCGTGGGTCTGGTCGGCGACAAATCTCCAGAAGCCAAGAAGAAGATTGGCCTGCCGCCCGGTGATCTTGAGGCGTACCTGCGCAAGCTGGCCTCGTATCGCAAGCAAGGCGGAGGTGGAAGGGATGCGACCTGGCTTGCCGTGGCCAAAAGCGACGATAGCTTCAAGATCCGGACGAGCTCTTCGCTGGAGCAACTTCTGGAACCTCTTCAAGAACGTGCCCAATCCCCTGCTCATCGTGAGGATCGCAGTGTCTGGCGTGGGCCGACACTCGGAAGTCGAGAAGATGACGAGCACGACCGGTGATACATAGAGGGATCAGATTGAACCCGCTTCACCCAGATGCACTCAATGAGTGCATCTCGAAGCGAGGCCCGCCGGCAGGAGGTTCGGGTTTGCAAGCGACTGTCCTCTCGGACTGGGATGTCGGTCGTATGACAACTGATCYAGCCGATAGCAGCAGAGTTGTTACAGAAAAATAATTCTCCCCTAAATATTGAGGCCAGCACATC
>NZ_JBFULO010000794.1:0-817 GCF_054049855.1 Stenotrophomonas sp. P5_B8
ATGTCGGTTCACTGCCGACATCAAGCGGCTTGAGCCACTCAAGCAGATGCCCTGACATCTAGCCATGTCAATGTCGGGGAAGATCAGCAAAAACAAGGACTAAGGCGATCTCTCGCGACCACTTGTGATCTATGGGAATCAATGACTTACCAAGAGGCCGGGGTCAGTTTGGGGTCAGCCGGCCCAGGCCAATCACGCCGTCTGTTGGTAATTGGAAATGCGTCAGCATCGCCTTTTGCCAAGCTATGCCACATCCATCCATCAACTTCCTAAAACACTTTGCTGATCAACAAGCATTGCGAAACGCAGCCTTGCGACTGTGATTAAGGTCTATCTACGGGCCAAACAAAGCTCCGAACTAGGAATCGTCCATTCGACGTCACCTGGATTGGGGTCTTCAATTGCCCTGGCCTTTCTGATCAGTTGGTCTGCGATTTCGCTCTGCTGTATGAACTTCTCACCCTCAAGCGGCTCCGATTCGGGCAAAGCAAACGGAAATACGACGTCCGTGTGACCGGGATATTCATGAGGAGTGTAATCCAGCTCCAGCCTAGCGGCGAAAAAATCACCAGCCGTTAGCTTCGCCACGCCCCAGTAGGTGTTTTTTCCGATGTTCCCAATTTGCGCACAACGCGTCTTAACGTCCCTGTCCGGTTCTTCGCGATCCAGCCATCGAATCGTTGACAGTCTCAGTTTTTCCCGCTGAGGCCTAAAGGCTGCAGAGGTGAGCGCACCCCTCTTGTAAAAATGAGGAGTCCTAAGCACTCGAACAACAATTTCATCGTCGGAAAAGTCCCCTGAACTACTCACTCAATCC
>NZ_JBFULO010000795.1:0-815 GCF_054049855.1 Stenotrophomonas sp. P5_B8
AGATGGGGCTCAGCCTCAACGTGATGTCGCTGGGCGGCCTGGCCTTGGCCACCGGCCTGGTGGTGGACGACTCGATCGTGGTGCTGGAGAGCATCGCCAAGGCGCGCGAGCGTGGCCTGGGCATCCTGGAGGCGGCGATCGCCGGCACCCGGGAAGTCAGCATGGCCGTGGTCGCCTCCACGCTGACCACCATCGCCGTGTTCCTGCCGCTGGTGTTCGTTGATGGCATCGCCGGCCAGCTGTTCCGCGACCAGGCGCTGACCGTGGCGATCGCCATTGCGATCTCGCTGCTGGTGTCCATGACCCTGATCCCGATGCTGAGCTCGCTCAAGGGCCGTCCGCCGCTGGCCTTCCCGGAGGAACCGGCGCACGCCACCTGGCAGCCGGAACAGCGCTGGCTCAAGCCGGTGGCCGGTAGCCGTCGCGGCGTCGGCGCGCTGGTGCGCTGGACCTGCTTCGGGCTGGCGTGGGCGGTGATCCGCGTGTCGCGCGGGGTCGTGGCGGTGGTTGGCCCGGTGATGCGCAAGGCCAGCGATGTGGCGATGAAGCCCTACGCCGGTGCCGAGCGCGGCTACCTCAAGCTGCTGCCGGGTGCCTTGCACCACCCGGGCAAGGTGCTGGGCCTGGCTGGCCTGGCCTTCGTGGCCACCCTGGCGCTGGTGCCGATGCTGGGGGCCGACCTGATCCCGCAGCTGGCCCAGGACCGTTTCGAGATGACCGCCAAGCTGCCGGCCGGCACGCCGTTGAAGCAGACCGATGCCCTGGTCCGCGAGCTGCAGCTGGCCCACGCCAAGGACGGCCAGATCGCCTCGTTG
>NZ_JBFULO010000796.1:0-799 GCF_054049855.1 Stenotrophomonas sp. P5_B8
GCGTAGGAGCGCATGAGAAGGCGCGGGGGCAGCAAGCCATCCCATTTTTGGCTGGCTAGGTTCTTAGCCTTGACGAGAAGCTCCTCACTCCTTGGGGCGGGCTGCGAAGTAATTACGGCCATCGCTTCCAGCAGATGGATCCGGCCCTGTGAGCGTTTGGTTACCTTGACGCCGAGCCTGCCGGCCTGTGCGCTGAAGTCTCTCGCGCCGAGGAGGCAGGCAATGGCTTCATTTGTAGCGTCCCAGCCCGTGTGTGGAGTGGGAAATGATTTCCCTGCAGGCGTGGCGAGCCGTTGCAGCTTTCTGGTGAGCCCAGCTTCTCCTGGGGCTGACCCTTTCGGCGCGTATGATGGGACCTAACGGCCGCCCTGAAACTTGAAGGTGAAGCGGGCGGCGGACGGTCCGGTCTCCCCTGCGATAGGCACGGGCGTGGCGTTGACCAGCGTCAACATGCCATCAGCGACATGGGCTGGGACGCCCAGCTTGAGGTCAATCTGCTTGGACGAGCCGACACCGAGCACTGTCGCCCTGACGATCAGCTGTCCGGCCTGGATACACTGAACGTCGACTGGGCAACKGCTGTCTTCGATGACGCGATCGGGACGCACCCTAGGGCCATCAACCGCCGCGATCTCTCCCAAGCGCACAGGGCCTTCAACGGGAGGGCCCGCAACCGGACCAACCGCCGCGCCCCCTGCAAGTGATATGGCCATCAGCGGTGCAAGTGCCTGCGCTCTCATCCAACGGATTAGGGCAGATTTTCGTCGTTCGATTCGCATAGTCGGCAGGGGTTCCGAAG
>NZ_JBFULO010000797.1:0-797 GCF_054049855.1 Stenotrophomonas sp. P5_B8
CCGAAAATGCGGCGCGCTTCC
This sequence comes from Stenotrophomonas sp. P5_B8, assembly GCF_054049855.1. NCBI lineage: Bacteria > Pseudomonadati > Pseudomonadota > Gammaproteobacteria > Lysobacterales > Lysobacteraceae > Stenotrophomonas > Stenotrophomonas sp. P5_B8. Next base: position 22 of record NZ_JBFULO010000797.1, read on the forward strand.
TCGGTGGCTTCCGGATCGTAGGCACGCACGCGCGCACCGGCTTCCCACAACTGCGCCAGCAGACGCCGGCTGGACGCCTCGCGCATGTCGTCGGTGTTGGGCTTGAAGGCCAGGCCCCAGACCGCGAAGGTCTTGCCACGCACGCCTTCATCCTCGCCAYGGTCGTAGTGGCGCTGGATCAGCTCGTAAAGATGCCCCTTCTGCGCCTCGTTGACCGCCTCCACCGCGTTGAGCAGCCGGGGCTCATGCCCATACTGCTGCGCGGTGCGGGCCAGCGCCTGCACGTCCTTGGGGAAACACGAGCCGCCATAACCGGCGCCCGGGTAGATGAAATGCCAGCCGATGCGCGGATCCGACCCAATGCCCTGGCGGACCTGTTCGATGTCGGCACCGACCTTCTCGGCGATGTTGGCGATTTCGTTCATGAACGAAATCTTGGTCGCCAGCATCGCGTTGGCGGCGTACTTGGTCAGCTCCGCCGAGCGCACGTCCATTTCCACCACGCGGTCGTGGTTGCGGTTGAACGGCGCGTACAGGCGGCGCATCAGCGCCACCGAATCGGGGTTGGAGGCACCCACCACGATGCGGTCCGGCCGCATGCAGTCGGCCACCGCGTCGCCCTCCTTCAGGAATTCCGGGTTGGAGACCACGTCGAACGCGATCTCAACCCCACGCGCCGCCAGTACCTCGGCAATGGCGGCACGCACCTTGTCGGCCGTGCCTACCGGCACGGTCGACTTGTTAACCACCACGGTCGGCACGGCCATGTGCGTGCC
>NZ_JBFULO010000798.1:0-794 GCF_054049855.1 Stenotrophomonas sp. P5_B8
CAGTTATGGAAGAGGATGGCATTTCGTTCTCCATGTGGAACGATCGTTCGGTTTGACGAAAAGCATCGGTATCGGCATCATACCGGCCAATCGTTCGATATGTCGAACGGCCTCTTCCTAAAAGGACGTGGTAATGAACATCCGAAGTCGGGGAATCCTGGAAATGACCACCGCGATGGTCATTTCCGGCACGGTCGGCTGGTTCGTGCTCGAAACCAGGATGCCGCCCGCTTCCGTCGTATTTTGGCGCTGCGCTTTCGGAGCGGGTGCCATGCTGCTGGCCTGTGGCGGCTTAGGTCTGTTACGCCGGGGCGTATTGAATCGAAGGCAGGTAGGGCTGGCGGCTGCAGGCGGCGTCGCGTTGATCCTCAACTGGGTCCTGCTGTTTGCGGCATACGCGCACGCTTCCATCTCGGTCGCCACCGTGACCTATCACACGCAGCCCTTCATGCTGGTGGCTCTCGGAGCGCTGTTTTTCGGCGAAATGCCGACGGCTAACAAGATCGGATGGCTGAGTGTGGCCTTCGGCGGGGTTGTGCTCATCGTCATCGGTGGCCATCAGGCGGGCTCGCACGCGCCGGGCTACTTGGCTGGCATAGGCCTGGCGCTGGCGGCTGCGTTCTTCTATGCCATCGCCGCGGCCATAACCAAGCGCCTCAAGGAGGTGCCGCCGCACGTGATCGTCGTCATCCAGATGATTGTGGGCAGCGTGCTGCTGGCGCCGTTCGCGACCTGGCCCGACGGCGCACCTCTGCCGCATGTCTGGGGGCTACTGCTAGCGATCGGTTTCATCC
>NZ_JBFULO010000799.1:0-791 GCF_054049855.1 Stenotrophomonas sp. P5_B8
CTATGACACTGCGGTATGCGCATCTGGCCCCGGACACCTTGGCGGCGGCTGTCGCAAAGCTGGCGGCATGAGCCGATTAACCCGGCTGCTGACCTGCTAGGCGCTCAAGCTCCTCGCGCATTCTTTGGCGGTCATCAGCTGGCAGCTTGGCGAAAGCCAAGATTGCCGCAGCCAAGTCATCATCTTCAGCGAACAGGTAGGCGACCGGCACGTCCAGCGCGCTGGCGAGCTCAGCCGCCTTGGTCATGTCGGCTTGGTTCCTTTCGCGCTCGTACCGGTTGATCAGCACGGCACCCCGATTCTTGTCCCGATCCTTATCCACCATTGCCCCCAGCGCGCGCTGGGACAACCCGCGCAGAGCTCGAGCTTCGGACAACCGTTTGGAAAACGTGGCGGTAATGGCTAGGGGTGAGGGCACGCGGAGGTAACGGTGAGTGAACCTGCTSGAGCATGGGCCATATACCTATTCAGTAGAAGTCTTTACCATTGTGGTAAATAGCGTTGCACGTGGTGTGACCGGCCGCAAGGGGTGGCTGGGCCCGTCGGCGCTCAGTCGGGGACGTTGGGATGAAGAACTGGATTTCGCTTGCTGCGGCCGTGTCGTTGGCGTTGACGGCGGTAGCCCCAGGGGAGGCTGTTGCACAGCAGCGCTCGTACGACCGCTTCAAGAATCGAACGTCTTACGACGCCAAAGTGAAGCTCTCAGAGCTTTCCCGGACGAGCAGGGGTGTCTCTTTGAGCCTCAGCAGCGTGGTTGACGGAGATCGCGCTGTGATGAAGTCCGACAGTTT
>NZ_JBFULO010000800.1:0-784 GCF_054049855.1 Stenotrophomonas sp. P5_B8
GCCTAACTCCCTGCAGGGCGCTGCCTCAAGGAAATGGATGCGGCAACGTTTCCTTTAGCAAACGGTTGCCCTGCACGGCCTCACGCCACTGGACAATCTTGTCCACGTCCGCACGTAGTCGTACCTGGTGCCGGCACACCCAGGTCTCGGCACCGCTGCGGCCCTGATCGTAGTCGGTACACACCCGCAGCCCGTCTGCAGGGAACTTGTAGCGCCCCAAGGTCGCTCGCCATACCCCATCGATGCTGTGATGCATCTGGACGACAGCGACGCCACGATGCTCGAGCAAAGTGTCCGGGCCGAGGGCGCCATGCGGGGTCTTCCATTCGAAGTCGTCGGGCAGCGTCATAGGCGGAGAGGATACGGCTGGCCATCGCAACGACTGCGACAAAGCTGGGGATCGTCCTGACGGCGTTGAAGGGCGGCGCCGGGGAGAGCGAGAGAGCGAGAGAGCGACCACAGTGGACGCCGGCGCGTCCCCGCCCGTTTAAGGAAAAAAACCGATGACCACGGGGAATGAGCAATTTTTGCAACCACCCCGCACCAAGTCCAATAAATTACTTTAAATACAATAACTTATGTACCTATATCAATGGCAATAATAAGGCAACATCCAAGCAACCTGATTGCTTTTCGGGAAGGCAATCCGGGCCTGAAATAATTTCCTTATGAATCAATGACATTGCAAGTTCCCCGTTCGGAAATTGCTCAAAATTGCCCCCAAAAGCAATCACCACATATCCTTTACAATCAATCACTTGCCGCGTGCATCCGGTGTATCGAT
>NZ_JBFULO010000801.1:0-784 GCF_054049855.1 Stenotrophomonas sp. P5_B8
CCCAAGGAATAATTCGATGCGCACTCGACCGCCCAGGGGCGCATGGTGGATGGCGTTCTCAATCAGATTCTTGGCCAGCACAAACACCGCCGACGCATCCGCCAGCACCGGCACTTGCCCGCATTGGTCGTTCACTTCAACCGTCACCGTGCGTTGTTCGGCCATGCGTATCAGGTAGTCGGCCGCATCCTGAAGGATCGCCGCAAGGCGAACCGACTCGAAGCTGTAGTTGTGGGCCTCGCTCACTTCCGCCAGATGCAGCAGCTGATGGATCTGGCGCGCCATATGCCCGGCGTCCYGCAGCAGCAGTTCCCTATTGGGCGCGTTGCTCAGCTCAATCTCCGCGGTTAGCAGGGACAGGGGCGTCTTCAGTTCATGCGCCGCCGCAGCCAGGAACTCCTGTTGAACCCGAAAGCCGTTTTCCAGCCGGGCGAGGGCGCCATTGAAGGCCTCCAGCAACGGAATGACTTCGGCGGGAAGCCCCTCGCTGCGGAGCCGGGTTCCTAAACTTCTGGGGTTCACCTGCGCGGCGACCGCCGAGACCTCCCTGAGAGGAGCGATCATTCGCCTGATGGTCCAATACACCACGATCGCGAAGGTCAAGAGCGCCAAGAGCAGCGTCGTCAAGCCCGCCCTGAGGTAGAGCGTGCCCGCGTAGTCACTGAGTGTCAGCACGAGCCGATCACTGCGCGCCACCCGGACAACGTAGCGATGGCCTTGGAGGTCCACTGGGCCTTGCATCACTCGAAGACGAACGACCGTCCCATTGCTCGGCACCATCATC
>NZ_JBFULO010000802.1:0-782 GCF_054049855.1 Stenotrophomonas sp. P5_B8
CTTCCAGAGATGGCTGTTCTACGGCATTGGCACGATGTTCTCGATGGCTGTTCTGGCGGCAATGGTTTCTATTGCACTGGATATGGTCATCCGTGTTTCTGCCGCGTTCTGGACCACTGCGCTGGTCAACAAGTTTTTGCTCGACGGGGCGTCCAGTGACGGCATGACCAGCCAGGCAATGCAGCAGGGCGGCATGGGGTTGATCTTGACCACCCTCATTCTGACTGCGCCCCCAATGGCTGCGATGTTCTTCCAGGGCACCTTGGGCAGCTTCATGGCATATTCCCAGATAGGCGGCGCAGGCGGCCAGCCGGGTCCGCAAGGTCAGCCGCCGGGGTCGTATACGCCGGCGGCTCCCGACAAGGGAGCTGGGCCGTCAGCAGATGCAAATGCCGTTCGTGCCCATGTCCCGCTAGTCTCTAATACAAATGACAATGCCAGTGTGACCCCAGGCACATATGGTGCCGCAAAAAACTAAGCAGGCCGGAATCGAGTCCTGTAATTTCCAGGGCGGAGATAGCCATATGATGACAACTCAGTTCAGTTCAAAACTACTTGCTCTCGCTATGTTCGCCGGAGCCGCCCTGTTTTCAGGGGCGGCTCGCGCCGAGGGGGCGTGCCCGCCGGGTTCGTATCCAATCGGTGGGCAAGGCGTACAGGGTTGCGCGCCCATCCCAGCCTCTGGATCACAAGCGGACGGCCCTCGTGCAACGGGGCGTTGGATCAAGACATGGGGTGCCTTCGCCCTTTCACCGAATGGGGAGTCAGGTGCTGCCAACGGG
>NZ_JBFULO010000803.1:0-780 GCF_054049855.1 Stenotrophomonas sp. P5_B8
ATTTGTGGATGAAGACGAACGAGAAGATGACCTCATTCGGAAGCGGTTTGCCATCTATCACGCGATCAGAATTGACCTGGGTCTGGTCTTTGACGCAATTCATTGTGGCGCGGAGCTGCTACCTGAGTTAACGACCGAGATCAAAAAGCCAAACGACCCCAATGTTAGGCGGCTTCGCTTCATTAGGCGGCTGACTAGTGATCTGCAGAGCRACTTCGGGACACCTCACAGGGCGGTCGTACTCGCCTTGGCGTCAATCTTCTTTGACACCAGTGACCTTGATGAGGCCGCAATTTCGAAGCTTGCTCCTGTCCAGTAGCGACCTACTGGCCCACCCTGAATCAGATTAGCTTTTTCGATATTTGCCTCAGCCTGAATTGAATTGGCAATTGTCCGTTTAGATGGCATGTCTGCCACTGCGCGTGTTCCTTAGATTTCGACTCACCCGCCGCATTGCGGCATACACGGTGCAGTCAGTGGATACACATGGACACAGGGAGTTCCGGCCCTTTATCCCGGAATGCACAAAGGTCGGCATCGGTCGATCCAAGGCCTACGAACTGGCAAACGCTGGTCTGCTCGAGACTATCAGCATCGGTCGGCGCAGATTTGTCTACCTGGACAGCCTCTACAGTCTGCCGACCCGGCTGCTGAGTGACGCCGGGAGGTCTCAATGACCGGGTTCGATTTTAGCAATCTGACTACCGAGCAGCGTCGGCTGCTGGATGCCGGTGGATGGACGGCCGATGGAACGAAGGCTGCTCCTTCCCGCCCCACCAC
>NZ_JBFULO010000804.1:0-779 GCF_054049855.1 Stenotrophomonas sp. P5_B8
GTGCCCGACGATGCACAGGATGCTTCTGAGCGGGTTGCTGCCACGGGCGGCGCCTTATTCGCCGATGACCTCGAAGGCAAACGGATCCTCCTGATCGGGAAAACGCAACAGATAGCGCGCAATGCGCGTCTTGCCATCTGGCAGCAGGTAGTCCACCTGCAAGCCGCGCGGGCTGTCTTCCCTCCCGGGCCCCACATAGGTATTGCTCGGATAGCTGAAACGGTGCTCCGGCGCGGTACGAATGGCAGCACACGTGCCAAACAGGGGAGGCAGGATGTACAGGCGCTCCCCGTGCAGCAACAGCACGGTGGTGTACCGATCGCCCTTGCCACTGCTGACGTAGCGCATGTCCAGGCACACGGAGGTACCGTGATGCCACGCCATGACGTCCTCCAGGTTTTCCGGGCGAATGGACGAGCCGGTACGCCATTCCCGCGGTGCGAGGTCGATGGCGCTGCTCAGTGGCCAGCGCCCCGCGCCCACAGACAACGCCTTGCCATCGAAGACAACGTCGGGAAGCCCATCCGTTGGCGTCTCCGCCAGGCTGCCTGGTACGGTCCACAGCGCATCTTCATGACGCTGCAGCGCCCCGATCATCGAGGTGGACCACAGGCAGTGTCGCGGCGATTCCGTGCAGGGCATACCCAGTGCGGTTCCCGGTCCCTGGAACAGGTTGCCACCCAACGATCGATAGAAATCGCCGTAKTCGGTGAACTGCACGGGCGCGGCACGGGGCGTGCCCGACAGGAGAACACTCAGCAGGGCCACGACAGCGAGCG
>NZ_JBFULO010000805.1:0-778 GCF_054049855.1 Stenotrophomonas sp. P5_B8
GCCACGTCCACGACGTGCAGATCACCAARGAGCCGCCGAACTACCGCGCCTGATGCAGCATGAGCAAAGAGGAACGAGGAAGCTGATTCCCGTTCCTCTTTCTCTATCGGCCGCCGGTAACGACGCTGTGTTTCCCGTATTTACTCCTGCATTGCCCGGGCACCATGACCAACATCCATAACGACAAGATCCTCATTCTCGATTTCGGCGCCCAGTACACCCAGCTGATCGCGCGCCGCATCCGCGAGCTCGGCGTGTACTGCGAGATCTGGGCATGGGACCACAACCCGGCCGACATCGCCGCGTTCGGCGCCAAGGGCATCATCCTGTCCGGCGGCCCGGAATCGACCACCCTGCCGGGTGCGCCGGCCGCACCGCAGGAAGTGTTCGACAGCGGCCTGCCGATCTTCGGCATCTGCTACGGCATGCAGACCCTGGCCGCCCAGCTCGGTGGCGCCACCGAAGCGGCCGACCAGCGTGAGTTCGGCCATGCCGAAGTCAACGTCGTCGCCCCGGATGCGCTGTTCAAGGGCCTGAGCGACCACGGCGGCGAGCCGAAATTGAACGTCTGGATGAGCCACGGCGACCACGTCTCCGTCGCACCCCCGGGCTTCACCGTCACCGCGGTGACCGATCGCATCCCGGTGGCCGCGATGGCCAACGAAGAAAAGCGCTGGTACGGCGTGCAGTTCCATCCGGAAGTGACCCACACCCTGCAGGGCCAGGCGCTGCTGCGCCGCTTCGTGGTGGACGTGTGCGGCTGCGAAACCCTGTGGAC
>NZ_JBFULO010000806.1:0-778 GCF_054049855.1 Stenotrophomonas sp. P5_B8
CGCACATTGAGCGTCAAGCAGACGGTCGCGCTTTCCAAAGCGAACGGGGAGCCGCCGCCTAAGGCTTGGACGCTAAGTAAGCACTGGGACCGAATGGCAGTGTTCGTTCGCCATCTGCATGCTGYCGGAGTGCTGGATCGCGATCTCATGGCCGCTATCGTTCGCCCTTCGGCGAAGACCGAAGCGGCAACGGGTCGACCTTTTTCGCATGCGGAGCTCCAAACTGTGTTCGGCGCTGGATTTGTGCCCTGGGCGTCCAAATGGCCACACCGCTGGTTCGGTCCAATGATCGGTCTCTATAGTGGCGCCCGCGTGACTGAGGTGGCGCAGCTTCGAGTTGCCGACATCCAGGCGGTGGAAGGCATCTGGGGCTTTGTCGTCACGACGGAAGGCGAGGGCAACAAAGTTAAGAACCAAAACAGCCGTCGCTTTGTGCCGTTGGCTAAGTCGCTGTTGGATGCGGGCTTTATGGCCTATGTGGAAGACGTGCGAACGGCTGGACACGAGCGGCTCTTCCCCAATCTGCCGAACTCCACAGGGCTTGGGCTGGGCAGGCAGCTCAGTCGGCAGTTCTCGGCCTATGTGAAAGACCAAGGCATTGTTGATCCTGGCATGGGATTTCATGCATTTAGGCACTACCTCATCACCCACCTGGATCGGGCGCTGGCCGCAACCGGGATGAAGCCTGAGCAGCCAGAGCCTGTGATTGGTCGCATCTCAGGGCACTACAAGCCGCCCGGGACGACGCTGCGCAGGGTGTATGTGGACAGGGATGGTC
>NZ_JBFULO010000807.1:0-776 GCF_054049855.1 Stenotrophomonas sp. P5_B8
CGCTCATGCTGCCGCCGATCGCGGCGATACCGATGCTGGCCCCGACCCCCAGCCGCTGCAGGTCCCAGGGAATGGTCAGGCCGCGCACCGACTCGAGCAGGTCGCTGGCGATGCGGCGGGCACGCTTGAGCGAGCAGCCGGCCAGGATCACCGCGAACTCGTCACCGCCCAGGCGCGCCACGATGTCCGAGTCGCGCACGCCATGGCGCAGCACGTTGGCCACCGCCCACAGCATGGCATCGCCGGCCAGGTGGCCGTGGTTGTCGTTGATCGGCTTGAAGTTGTCCAGGTCGATGAACATCAGCGAGGCCGACTGCCCGGTGCGCGCCACGCGGGTGATCGCCTGCTGCAGGTGGGCTTCGAACCCTCGCCGGTTGCTCAGTTCGGTCAGCGGATCGACCTCGGCCAGGTGCCGGGCCTCGCGCTGGCGCGCACGTTGCTGGGTCACATCGCGGATCACCCACACCGCCCCGCTGGTCTTTCCGTCTTCGCCGCGCAGCCAGGCGCGGGTCACATCGACCGGCAGCAGCCGCGCGCCGACAGACAGCAGCAGGTCCGAGTGCAGGTCCACTGCGTTGCTTTCCGGGTCCAGCAGCACGGCGATGTCCAGCGGCGAGCGCGGGGCGTACTCGGTGGTCAGCTCCATCACGTCCTGCACCTGGCCGTTGGTCAGCGGCGCGGCGCCGGCGCCGGCCAGTGCGCGGGTGGCGGCCGCGTTGGCGTACTGGATCTGGCCGTGCAGGTCCAGGGTGAGCACCATGTCGGCCACCGCATCC
>NZ_JBFULO010000808.1:0-775 GCF_054049855.1 Stenotrophomonas sp. P5_B8
TTGGCGCTTGATGTGGGAGAGGGTGGCGTTCACGATAAAACGGGAATTGTCATGAATACTACGGTTACATCTGAGTCTTTGAAGGATGTGGACGTGGGCAAGGTGATGCAGTGCTTCAGTGATCTTCAGAAAATTGCACACGATGCGTTTTTTGAGATGATTAACAGGAGTCCGAGGATTAAGGCTAATTTGAAAATGGGAGAGGGGTAGTGTTGCATAACTCGATCATTAATAATTCAATTGTCTCGATGAATGCACATTTGTGCGTCACCGACGCGATGGCCTCGTTTGTGCTCAATAACTCGGGTCTTTCGTTTTCCTCTGCGTTTAGCGCTGGAGCCGCCAACCCGCTTCTGAGCTATGGTGCGAGAGTTGCGCAATCTAAAGAGTTGACGCGCACCTGGCACGCTGCGGCTGCGTCTATTGAACTTAGATCGGAAATCCGCAGTTTCTCTTCGCTTTCGGAGGATTGGGACGGCGAAGGCGCGCTTCCAATTGCAATGGAAGCAATCGAGTCGGCTATCGGCTTCGTTGAGAAGATGGCTGGCAGCATGAGTTTGCCAATTGCATACCCAAATCCGAATGGCACGATCACCCTGGCATGKCGCTGGCGATCTGGCAGGGCAGAGTTGGAGATCGGAAAGACAAGGCACTCTTGGCTTGTGATCGATCGTTCAGGTATTGAGCCGAAGCGGACGTCTTGCTCAGGGGATAATCAGCTTGTCCCATTGCTCGGGATGCCTGACTTATGGAGTGCGATTTCCAGTAGTAATTC
>NZ_JBFULO010000809.1:0-772 GCF_054049855.1 Stenotrophomonas sp. P5_B8
CTGGATGCCTTCTTCGTGGACCCCCGGCCCCTGCCCGTGCAGCGCGAGGCCTACATCAAGGCCGCGCTGGCCGAAACACCCGTGCATGCACCGGGCACCGCGTTCGCCTACAGCAACAGCGGCTTCCTGATCGCGGCGGTGATCGCCGAGCGCGCCACCGGCAAGGATGTGGAATCGCTGATCCAGCGCGAGGTGTTCCAGCCGCTGGGCATGACCGGTGCCGGATTCGGCCCCACTTCTGCCGGGCAGCCGTTGGGCCATCGCGGCGGCAAGCCGGTGACCGCCGCCCCGCAGAAGGCCGATGACGGCGTGCCGCCGATCTACACCGCAGCGGGCAACCTGCATATGCGCCTGCAGGACCTGGCGCTGTTTGCCATCGATCAGCTGGCCGGTAGCCAAGGCAAGGGCAAACTGCTGACCCCGGCCTCGTACGCGCTGATGCAGACCGCGCAGACCGGCAGCCCATCCGGGCTGGACTGGGGCGTGCAGCCGTCCATCGCCGGTCGCCAGGGCCCCGTGCTGGTGCACGGCGGCTCCGATGGCAACTGGCTGGCCTGGGTGGTGCTGTTCCCCGCACAGAACAATGGCGTGATCGCCATTGCCAACGCCGCCGAAGACATGGGCGCGGACAAGGCCACGATGGGCGTGCTCGGCGGTTTGTTCGCCGGGTTGGCCCCGGCGATGCCGCCAGCAACCCCGTAGCCGAAACAACAACGCCCTGCACAGGCAGGGCGTTGTTATCGCAGAGCATCCGGCATCGGCACCACGCTTG
>NZ_JBFULO010000810.1:0-771 GCF_054049855.1 Stenotrophomonas sp. P5_B8
GAGCACGTGGTCGACCATCTGGCTGACCGTCTGCGCTTCCAGCGGGTAGCCGTGGTCGGGGCAGCGCGGGCTGCCGACGCGGGCGTACAGCAGGCGCAGGTAATCGTAGATCTCGGTGATCGTGCCGACGGTCGAGCGCGGGTTGTGCGAGGTCGACTTCTGCTCGATCGAGATCGCCGGGGACAGGCCTTCGATATGGTCCAGGTCCGGCTTTTCCATCACGCTCAGGAACTGCCGGGCATAGGCCGACAGCGATTCCACGTAGCGGCGCTGGCCTTCAGCGTAGATGGTGTCGAACGCCAACGACGACTTGCCCGAGCCGGACAGGCCGGTGATGACAATGAGCTTGTCGCGGGGCAGGTCGAGATCGATGTTCTTGAGATTGTGCGTCCGCGCGCCGCGGATGCGGATGAATTCCATCGCCATGGGGGATCCGTTGTGAGGCTCYGGCCCGGAGGGCCGGCAAGCGGGTGGGGCAAGCGGAGACGGCAATCGGTCAGCCTACCGAGCTTGGGATTTGGGGGCAATCGCGCACATTGCCAGCCCCGGGTCTCATCGAATGCGACCCGCCGGGGCGTTACCTGAACAGGATTCAGGTCCAGACGGGGCAAGGCGGGGGGTGACTTGACCCGACCCACTCCCAGTCATTAAAATCCCGCTTCTGTCTGCCCTCGATGGCAGCAGTCCATAGACCACAATAACTACAGAGGAAGTCTGGTCATGTACGCAGTACTGGTAACCGGCGGTAAGCAATACCGCGTGGCGCAGGGC
>NZ_JBFULO010000811.1:0-767 GCF_054049855.1 Stenotrophomonas sp. P5_B8
CCCGCTCCGCGGCCCGGCCCAGCCGCTGGCGGCTGTGCGTTCAGTCGCATGCGAGGCAGTGCCTCGCGAGCAATGCGCCTTCACCCTTGGGGGCTCGCACACGCCATCCATGGCGTGTGACGGTCCCGCGAACCCACACACCCGCGCCCTCGACAGTTGGCTAGTGGCCTATGCAGAGCGGAAGAGCGGAAAAGCGACGTAGAGCGCGCCCGCTCATACGCGAGTAGCGCGGCTCTTTCCTTGCGCACCCGCACCCTGTCCAAGGGGTGGCACGGGTGGGTTGGCGGGACCGTCATGCGCCATGGATGGCGCATGCGAGCCCCCAAGGATGGGTTTACGGCGTGTCCCGCCAAGCCACCCGTTCCAGCCCTCCCCCAGATGCAGCAGGCCCCACGCCCTTGCTGTGGCTGTGGCTGTGACTGTAGCCGTGCCCCCGACCCCACATCCGGCCATGAACATCAAAAACCCCCTTGAATTCCCGCTTTTCCTGCCGTTAACCCTTATGTCCGGCAAGCCCGCCATGGCCCCGGATGGCCCACCAGACAGCCTCAGCGAAATTTCCGCCTAAAGGTTGTTGACAAAGCGCCGTTATTCATTTGGCAACAGCGAAGCACACAGCCAAACAAAAAAATCGGCGGCGCTTCGTTCCATTCACCACCGGGATTCCAATAAGGGAGACGACCCATGGCACAGGTAATCAACACCAATACGATGTCGCTCAACGCTCAGCGCAACCTGAGCACCAGCGGCAGCTCGCTCGCTACCAC
>NZ_JBFULO010000812.1:0-764 GCF_054049855.1 Stenotrophomonas sp. P5_B8
CTCTCGCTGGGGGCCGGTGCCGAGATAGCACTCGGCGACGGCAGCGCGTTCCATACCTTGAACGTCAGCGGCAACTACAGCGGCAACGGCGGCACGCTTCTGTTCAATACAGTCTTGGCTGGCGACGACGCTGTCTCGGACAAACTCGTTATCGGCGGCGACACCAGCGGCCAGACTAACGTGCGCGTCAATAACGTGGGCGGCGCCGGCGCACAGACGGTCAATGGCATCGAACTGATCACGGTGGCCGGCGCCTCCAATGGCCAGTTTGACCTGGCCGGCCGCGCGGTGGGTGGTCAGTACGACTACTTCCTCTTCAAGGATGCGGGTAACTGGTACTTGCGATCTCAACTGCCGACTGCCCCGGACCCCTGCGATGCCGACCCGACACTGCCCGGTTGCGGCGGTGGCGTTGATCCGGTCGATCCGGTCGATCCGGTCGATCCCGTGGATCCGGTCGAGCCGCCGGTACCTGTGCTGCGCCCGGAAGGTGGCGCCTACCTGGCCAATCTGCAGGCAACGCAGACGTTGTTCCGCCTGGGCTATCACGACCGTCACGCCGGCCAGAACAGCGGCCGCGCCTGGGCACGGGTCGATGGGTCACGCACCGGTTTCGATGCGGTCAGCCGCCAGCTTGATGTGCACGGCAATAGCCAGTCCCTGAGCGTTGGCGCGGATGTGTGGCGCAATGACGCCGGCAGCGGCGCGGGCGTGATGCTGTCCAGCGGCAATGCCACCAGCACCTCCACCAACCCGCTGAGCGG
>NZ_JBFULO010000813.1:0-753 GCF_054049855.1 Stenotrophomonas sp. P5_B8
GGTCATAGACATGCTGACCTCCAAGGGTGAGGAAGAGTCGCCGGTGTGGCAGCGCATCTTCTGGGCACTCTTGGTTGGAGGCATCGCCGTTGCCCTGCTCATCGCTGGCGGACTGGAGTCCCTCCAGGCAGCCACAATTGCCAGCGCACTGCCCTTTACCGTGGTCATGATCTTGATGTGCTGGGGCCTGCTCAAAGCCATGCATCTGGATGCAACGAAGCGCTCAATCTCGCGCGACGCACGGCTGCTTCCAGGCACCAGCGGCGACTGGCGCGCGAGACTTAAACTGCTCGCGCACAATCCCGTCAAGATCGAGGTGGTTGGCTTTATCAGGGAACAGGTGCTGCCCGCCCTCCAAGAGGTTGCGGTGGAGCTGCGCAAGCAGGACCTTCCTGTTGAAGTCACCGAGGGAGAAGACGGGCGTGCCTGGCTACGCGTAGGCCACGGCGAGGAAATGGACTTCTTCTACTCCGTGCGTCCTCAGCCTTACGAACCGCCCACCTTCGCGTTGCAGGATCCACGCCGCCCAGTGAGCGAGGGGACCCGCCACTATCGGGCTGAGGTGTACCTGCGCGAAGGCGGACAGGACTACGACGTCATGGGTTGGCCGAAAGTGCAGTTGATCCACGATGTGCTGGACCAATACGAACGCCATCGTCAGTTCCTGGATCACGTTCGCTGATCAATGTCCCGGCCAACCCATGTGGGTTGGCCGGGACGTGGGCCAAGCGGTCTTGAACCTGGCCAACGAGC
>NZ_JBFULO010000814.1:0-752 GCF_054049855.1 Stenotrophomonas sp. P5_B8
CGATGCATAGGTACCGCACGGTGCTTTCGAGCTTCGTATGCCCCAGCAATAGCTGGACCGCCCTGAGGTTTCGCGTCCTGTGGCAGATCAGCGAAGCCTTGGCCGTTTCCGTACTCGCGCGGGTGTTCAAGGGAATGGTGAGGATAGAATCTATCTTCGGAGCAAGGGAGCGAGCTGGTGAGCAACGCCGTCTCAAAGTACGAAGGCACTGAGACCAGAGCCATTCTCGCGGAACTAAACCGCCTTGACCGGGAGATTTCCAGCCTCCGCGAAGCCGGGCGCAGGCTGGGGGCGGCATCCCAGTCCGAGATTGAGCCATTCCAGGGGCGCGTGGTCTTGCTCAAAGCGCAGCTTAAGGCTTACGCAAAGCACGGAACTCTTGATGCCGACCGCAAGGTTCAAACGTCGGCAGAGCAGGTTTGGTTCGGTAGCCACGTCAGGAACGCCAGCTCACATTTCCGCATGAAGAGCAATGCAGGGCCAAGGAACTGGGACAAGGGCCTATCAGAGCCTGGCATGGATATCTCCTACGCTCTCAGTCGCTTACAAAAAGGGCTCAATGGTCCAACTGAGTGAAGTCGCGCCCCATCGGGATGCTGGGGGCGAATCGGTTAGCTTCTCGACGAAGGCAGTCAGCATCGCGCCGCCGTGACGCCGTACCTGCCGTCGCCGTTGAAGGTCTGATCGAGCGCCCAGGCCTGTCGAAGAAGAGCTTCGGCCATTTCGTGCGCCAGCGCGGCGCTCCCGCGTCC
>NZ_JBFULO010000815.1:0-738 GCF_054049855.1 Stenotrophomonas sp. P5_B8
CCAGAGCCATTGCCGATGCTTAGCATCGCTGCAGCACGATCGACCAGGAAGCGCCTGGTTCCGGCAGAAGCTCCGAAGCTTGCGTAGCGTACGTGCGCGGTAGAGCGCGAGTTGGTAAAACGGACAAGGAAGCGCTCATGACACGGCAAATCACAAAACTCGTAATCGGCGCGGGCATCATGGCTATCGCGGCGCAAGTCGGGGCCAGCGAGTTTCTGATCGATATGCAGGGTGCAGCCGGAAAGCGTGTCAATGTGTACGCCAATGACGCGGCGACCGACCACACGCCGGTCGATGATGTCACGAATCCTGGCCCAAACCGGATCCGTCAGATTGATCTGACAATGGTCTATGAAGCGATCGACCAACCCCTATGGTTGGAATATCAACTCCAGTTCAAATGCCCCAAGCCGAGCAAACGCGGCCGTGGCGCGCCCAAGCACAAGGCTGATTCAACCGGCATGTTGGACACGCCGGATTCGGTGGAATTCCGGGTGGCCAGCGGCACAAAGTCCATGAAACAGGATCCGGCGATCATTGATCTCCAGCCCACCGATTGGCAAAGTGCGAGCAGCCATACGATGCGACAGGCATGGAATGTAGCCTGCAACAGTGACAGCATTATCGGCGCCAAAGAAACTGCCTCGGTCAATCGTGTGGTTAAGGCCGAAGCACTGCGACCGAAACTGGCAGCCCTTGGTTTGAATGGACTCGAACTGGTCCCGGACGGACTATCGA
>NZ_JBFULO010000816.1:0-732 GCF_054049855.1 Stenotrophomonas sp. P5_B8
CTTCTAGCATGTTGACCAGCATCATCTTGAAGGTGGCGATGCCGACGTCGCCGGCAACCTGGATGCGGCGGGCCGGCATCGGCGGACGGTAGCCACCTTCGGCCAGCGCCAGCACTTCGGCCTTGGCGATATGGAGCGCTTCGAAGCTGTTGAACACGACCTTGTCGGTCGCGCGCATCAGGCCCAGTTCCTTGGCGTTGACCGCCGAGTTGGAGACCTTGGCCATGGCCACGGTTTCGAAGGTTTTCTTCAGTTCGGCGAACACGTCACCGCCCGGACCGGCGGCCTGCGAGGCACGCACGGCCAGTTCCTTCAGGCCACCACCGGCGGGCAGCAGGCCGACGCCGGCTTCGACCAGGCCGATGTAGCTTTCCAGCGCGGCCACGCTCTTGGCGCTGTGCATCTGGAATTCGCAACCACCGCCGAGGGCCAGGCCGCGCACGGCGGTCACCACCGGCACCAGCGAATACTTGATCGCCTGGCTGGTGCGCTGGAAGTTGTGCACCATTTCTTCGAACTGCTCGACCTTGCCGGCCTGCAGCAGGCCCAGCGCACCGGCCAGGTCGGCACCGGCGGAGAAGGGTTCCTTCTGCTGCCAGATCACCAGGCCCTTGAAGTCCTGCTCGGCGCGCTTGATCGCTCCCTGCAGGCCATTGAGCACGTGGTCGGAGACGGTGTTCATCTTGGTCTTGAAGCTGACCACGGCGATGCCGTCGCCGTCGTGCCACATGC
>NZ_JBFULO010000817.1:0-729 GCF_054049855.1 Stenotrophomonas sp. P5_B8
GTATTGTTCGGTCTTCCAGCGATTCCCCTTCTAACAGGGGCGGGCTGGGGATTGGGGCATGGCTTCTTGAATATGTTCGGACTTGCTGGGCAAGGGCAGTCGGATCTGCACAGCAGTCAGCGTGCTTTGGTGGCCACCGCTCTATTTGCCATACCGCTTTATGTCGCTGTCATGGGGGTAGGGCAGCTGTTGGCGCATACGGTCCTGAAAAGCGAACGAGAGAGTCTTCTGGCGCGTTTGAACGAAGAAGCACTGCGATCACGGCTACACCAACACTTCATCTTCAACGCGCTCAATGCCATCGGCGAGCTTGGATATCGTGATGCTCCCAAAGCTGATCGAGCCTTAGGGCATGTCGCAAACTTGCTTCGAGCGTTGCTGGAAAGYGCTCCTGCGGTGGTTTTGAGGGACGAGATTGGGGCATGCGCTGAGTTCATCGAGTTGCATCAGGTGCTGTCCGGCAACATTACGTTCGTTGCGGAGATCGAGCCCGGTGCCTGGGATGCATCCGTCCCTTCGATGGTGTTGCAACCGCTTTTGGAAAATGCCATCCAGCACGGCGCGGATACTGACGGGGCAGTCGAGATCAAGATTGGCGCCAGCCTTCAAGACGGGGATCTTGTCATCAGTGTGGTGAACTCGGTCAATGGGCGCTCATCAGGCGGTCTGGGGATTGGCTTGGACCACCTCAGGAAGAGATTGGTACTGGCGCATGGGGCTGGGGCATCG
>NZ_JBFULO010000818.1:0-729 GCF_054049855.1 Stenotrophomonas sp. P5_B8
GAGCGACCCCATGGGTGGCTGCGCTTCCACCGGGGAATCACGCAGCCACCCATGGGGTGGCTCTACCGGGCGCGGCATGAAAAAAGGGGTAGCCCGGCTGGGCCACCCCTTCGTATCCGTCTGCTTGGTCGACTGGAATAGTTGGTCCAACCGCCACCCTTGAAGGATAAAGGTCCTCGATCTGACACACTGCACGTCCATGCCGTAAGTTGGTCCAGCTCGACCATCTACCAGCGACTCTGGCGTGCAAGGCGATGGAATGGTTAGTCCAACAGGCAGTCCTTTACCGGTACCGGACTCGAGCCAATCATCCTCAGACCGAGACTCTGTGTTGATCCAGGGCTTCCAAACCTTCCTTTTTTGCCCCAGCGAGACGCTCGACAACTGGTCCCCGAGATCGCCACCTTCTTTGGCGAAGTTGCTCCGCATTAGCTCGGAAGGGAGCTGCTTGGTCGGCGATCACTCGCCCTTCGTCACGATCTACTGGGATATCCAGAGCACTTCAGTCCGCGTGTCCGTCCGGGCGGGGGTCGCCACGGGCTACTCCCCCTTCCGTCAAGGGGGCTGGGTTCTACCCCAGATATCACGGACGGTTGTAAGAGAAGGGCTGCAACATTCTGATCTTGCCTGGTCACTCTTCGTCGCACCCTTGGATTATGGCGTTGCTCGATGTAGCCAAACACATCCGCTCGTGCTGCACCCAACGTCAGGTAGCTGGTTCTATAGATC
>NZ_JBFULO010000819.1:0-725 GCF_054049855.1 Stenotrophomonas sp. P5_B8
ATGTAGATGGTCATCTTCTTCTTGCGCAGGTCGGTGAGCAGGAAGTCGTTGTCGCTGGTGGCCTTGTCCAGCACCGGGTTGATCCAGGCGTTGAGCGGTTCCTTGAAGGTGCCCATGATCGAGGCGAAGGTCTCATCGGCCTGGGACAGCATGTTGGCGAACGCCGACTTGGCGTTGCTGCTCAGGAAACGCTGACCGGACAAGGCCTTGAGGTACTTTTTCAGGTCGCTGCCGTCGCCGGTGGACAGGCGGAACAGCGCCCCCAGCGTGGGCGTGCCCTGCCCGCCCGGGAAGCCCATGCGGCGCTCGTCGTCCCAGTTCTCGAACAGGTACAGGCTGAAGGCCATGAACGCATTGCGCGCCTGGCTGACCCAGAACTTCTGGTCGTCCGAGCCGTCCGGATACAGCATCGCGGCGATGCTCATCAGCTCCGACACGCGGAACGCGGGGTCATCGGACACGTAGCTGAGCGGGTTCCAGCGATGGGTGCGGCGGTCTTCGGCGAAGGGGTTGAACAGGAACACTTCCTGCCCCTGGCTGGCGCGCCAGCCGCTGGTGAGGTCGAAGTTCTCCTGCTTGATGTCCAGCACCACCACCGATTCGCCGTATTCCAGCAGGTTCGGGATGACCACGCCCACGCCCTTGCCCGAGCGGGTCGGCGCGGCGAGGATCACGAACTGCTGGCCACTGAGCCGCACCAGCTTGCCGCCGAAGCTGCCGACCAC
>NZ_JBFULO010000820.1:0-725 GCF_054049855.1 Stenotrophomonas sp. P5_B8
CTTCTGCACCTCATCGGTGGCCGTCTGGATCTGCTTCTTAAGGTCGGCAGTGACCTGGTTACCCTTCTCGATCTCGGACGAGGCGCTGTCGTACTTCTTCTGGAGGCCGGCAAAGCCGTCCTTCAGCTGCTTTTCGAGGCCTTCGCGGATCTCGTTGATGTTGTCCGGCATTAGTGCATTCCTTCAAAGATGGATTGGATGGAGTTGCCAAGCTGTTTCAGCTGTTCCACGGTCTCCGTGGCCACTGATCCACCGTCTCGGTGGATCGCGGGAAAGCCGAGTGAGGCGACGGCATTCGCCTCTTTCTGTGAGAGCCCCATGCGCTCGCGCAAGGCGCTCTCGAAACTGCGGATGTCCGACTTGACGTTGAGCACTTGGGCTTCGGGGTTCATGCCGAAGGGCACGACCGATGCCTCCCACAGCTCAGCCTTCCGGATGACGCGCACGCGGCGACCGCCTCGGTCTTCCATGGCGTCTTCGATCGTGTTGAACCCGACCGACATTTCATCGAGCGTGCCCTCCTTCATCAGCTCATACGCGTCTCGGGCGTAGCTGACGTTGAGGTTCACCTTTCCCTTGAGCAGCAGGCCGTTGTCGTCCTGCTTGAACTCGGCGTCGCCGATAAGACGCGTGAGGTTGTGATACAGGGCCAGGCGAAGGCGTCCCTTGCGAGTCGTCTTCACCTTCACGAAGGCACCCGGCAGGATGATGTCGCTGCCGAGGTC
>NZ_JBFULO010000821.1:0-722 GCF_054049855.1 Stenotrophomonas sp. P5_B8
GCAGCTCGGCACTGAGCTGCGCATCGGCGTACATCTTCTTCAGCCGCCGGTTCTCGTCCTGCAGTTCTTTTAGCTGGGACACCATGGACGCATCCGTAAGCTCCCCCGTCAAGCAGACATTTCTAAAGTAGAGCTTCTGGCGTGAGCGGTACGGTACTCGACGGGGCTCATGCCGCTGAGCGAGTCATGTGGACGAATCTCGTTGTAATCGATCATCCACCAATGCGCTGCCTCACGTACGTCCTCAAGGCGTGCGAAGAGGTGCTGGTCCAGCACCTCCTCACGGAACGTGCGGTTGGAGCGTTCGATGAAGGCGTTCTGGTTGAGCTATGGCTTGCTCTTGCATTCTGTCTAGGGGAGTAGAAAATGGGCCGGATGATTCGATGCCCGCAGCTCCTTTGATCAAGTCGAACACCACCTCCGCGCCTTTAAGCGCTCCGATGACGGGCAATCGGTCCATCGTGAGAGTTCGATGGCAGTGGGTTGGGCTGTCTTGGCTCGTGCTCGCGTTCGCCTACACACCTGCCGTCGTCTTGACGGCCCCCCCAGCGGGCGCGCCGGAGGCTTCGGATTTCCTGCATGCCTTCTTGTTTCTCGTCGGCAGCTACACGCCATGGGCATTGGCCACTCCCATGCTGCTCGGTCTCTCAGGACGATGGATCATCGGAGGTGGCCGGTCTGCTTACCACCTGATTTGGGTTGTATTGTTCGGTCTTCCAGCG
>NZ_JBFULO010000822.1:0-722 GCF_054049855.1 Stenotrophomonas sp. P5_B8
TGGCACTTGCTACCGAGCGGTACGACAGTCGCGGCTGGCAAGGCGCCATCGAAACCGGCTACGCCTTCCGCGTGGGTGGCTCGCAGAACGGTGGGATCTTCCTGGAGCCGCAGCTGCAGGTGGGCTACAACCGGTGGGATGACCTGCGCCACACTGAGGCCAATGGCACGGTGGTGACCACGCAGGATGCCGATGGTCTGTACGGCCGAGTGGGCCTGCGCCTGTCCGGGGTGACCCGATGGGGCGGTGGTGGCACGGATGTACAGCCCTATATCGCGGCCAACTGGCTGCGCACCCGCGCCGAGTCGCAGGTGTGGATGGACGACGAGCGCGTGGACGCGCGTATTCCCCGAAGCCGTGCGGAAGTCAGCGCGGGTGCCTCGCTGAAGTTTGCCAACGGGTTCGGGGCCTGGGCCGGGTTGGCCAGGCAACAGGCCAGCGGCTATCACCAGACCAGTGCGCAGTTGGGCATGAGCTACAGCTGGTAATGCATAAAGAAAGAGCCACCCTTGAGGTGGCTCTTTGCGTTAACACTGACTAGCTATCACACGACAAGAAACAGCACTTCGTCGCTTCAGTCATACCGCCTTCAACCTGACAAGTCCCTACAGTGAGGCCGCCCTTAGAGCCGCTAATTTCCGAGAATCCTTCCATATACAAGGCAGCCAAACGAAGTCAGGGACTAACAGGGCGCAGCATTCAAATCACGCCAGGCTCTGGCC
>NZ_JBFULO010000823.1:0-720 GCF_054049855.1 Stenotrophomonas sp. P5_B8
CACCGGGATGGATCAGGAATCGTCGAACGCAGCATCGTACTCGGCGAGGACATCGTCGCACGGCTGGCCAGGCTCGCCCGCTCCGAGGGCCTAAGCATGACCAGCCTCATGCATGTGGCATGGGGACATGTGCTGGCGAAAGTCTGCAACACCGATGCACCGGTGTTCGGTACAGTCATGTTCGGCCGACTCAAGGCCGGCGGAAGCAACGAGAGAATTCTCGGAGTTTCCATCAATACGCTACCCGTGATAGTGCATGTTGGGCAATCGGTCATTGAATGTGCGCGACACATGCAGACTCTACTGGCAGAGCTCCTGCATCATGAGCATGCCCCACTCACCGTCACCCAGAAGGCCGCCAACCTGCCCAACGGCGTTCCACTGTTCACCTCGGTGGTGAACTACCGCCATAGCAGCTCCCGTGATCGTCCGCTACTGGACGCACCCGTCGTTCCGGAAGCCGGCATCAGCTTTGTGGAACAGCATGAGGGAAACAACTACCCGCTCACGCTTTCAATCGACGAGTATCAATCCGCGCTCAAGCTTTCGATCCAAGCGGCTAGAGGCATCGACCCCGATCAGGTGCTGTCCCTGATTCGCAATGCAATCATCGGCATCATAGATGCCATTGGGAACCATCCAGATCGTCCGCTGACGGATATTCCAATCCTGACAGCCGAAGATGAATCGACCTTGCTGGAACAGTGGCAGGGCCCGCAG
>NZ_JBFULO010000824.1:0-719 GCF_054049855.1 Stenotrophomonas sp. P5_B8
GTCGCAAGGGTCCGGGCGGCATGCCCTCACGACGCAGATTGAAGCACACGAAGTTGGCCGCGCATCGCAGAAGGTGCGATTTCGCGCGCGTGTCCGCTTGAGCGTTCCTCACTGCCCAATACGTAGCGATTGCCGCCTCAACTGAACTCCATGACACTAATCAACCATTCCCGTGCTGCATTGCGACGACACGCCCTTTATCTGGCATTGCTGCCATTGGTTGTACCCGGGGTGGTCAGCGGTCAGACCTCCCCGCCGGCAGCCGTTCGAGGCCAAGCAGCTGACGGCAACAGCGACACTGCGATACCCGCCTCCGGGGCACCTGACAGCGCCGCTACAACCGCTGCGCAGGCAGCGACCAAGTTGTCCGCAGTCAATGTCACGGCACCCAATGATTCCGACTCGCGGCGTTATGAGATTACCAACCGCGTCGTCTTCGGTCGCAAGGAGATCGAGCGTCACAACGACAACAACTTGAGTGACGTGATGCGTCGGCTACCCGGCGTAACTGTGTCACCCATCGATGGTGTCCGCATGCGTGGATTGGGCGGCGGGTATGTGCAGATTCTGGTCGACGGCAGCCCCGTTTCAAGCGACTTCTCACTCGATTCAATCAGCCCGGATCTGATTGAGCGCATCGAGATCCTGCCTACGGCTGTCGCCGAGTACAGCACCAAGGCAATAGCCGGCACGATCAACGTGGTGCTACGCAATCACGG
>NZ_JBFULO010000825.1:0-718 GCF_054049855.1 Stenotrophomonas sp. P5_B8
GTGCAGGGCAGTCTGGCGACGATGAAGGCCGATCTGGATTTTACTCAGGCCGCCGCTGAATACCGGGGAACAAGGCGTTTATCGCGCAGTGAATCGATCCTGATCCAGGTGTGGACGGGCAAGACCGAGCAAGAGGTCGTCGCCGCGAACGGCAACCCAGCTGTCCGTCAGGCCGGGATTGCGCGGACGCTGTCTTATGGGCAGTCCTTTGACAATCGCGTCATGTGGCAGAATCTCGCGACCGGCGCGACGTATGGCGGCGGCGGTTATAAAAGCTGCAACGTCCGCTATGTGCTGATCCCGGACAGCGCCGGGATGCTGAGGGTTGCCGATGTGAATGTCTTCGGTGAAGCAAGTGGCGACACAAGAAAGATACGTGACGCCTGCGCCGACATCTTGAACGTGCCAAACGGCTGAAATCATGGCCTATTTTTGAGCCGCGCTCATGCAAGCCGAAAGCTGGCGATACGCCAGCTGCAGATGGACAACCTTTGAGCGGAACACCTCTTTCCCCTGAAACTGGATAGCGAGCTCATTACTGTCCGGCTTTTCCTTCACCGATTTCCGCACGTCGATGGTGAGCAACAACGCCCCACTGCTCTGGCCCGGCATGCTCACATGGGCGGCCTGGACGTTCTGCGTGGGGTGGTTGGTAGATGACAACGTGATGGGAACGATCTCGGTCTTTGTCACCGGAGGGATCGCCTCGCTGATGAAC
>NZ_JBFULO010000826.1:0-715 GCF_054049855.1 Stenotrophomonas sp. P5_B8
ATCCCGCAGCACCTGGGCCAGCGCGCTGCCGACGCGGCCGTAGCCGATCACGATGGCATGGTCGTGCAGGTCCAGCGACGGGCCGGGCGGCAGCTCGGTTTCCACCGCGGTCGGCGTGGTTTCCTGGTGCTTGAGCAGCCAGCGGTCGAGCAGGCCGAACACCAGCGGGTTGAGCATGATCGAGATCAGCGCACCGGCCAGCACCAGCGCCTGCCCGGTGGGCGGCAGGATTTTCAGCGTCACGCCGAGGCCGGCGATGATGAAGGCGAACTCGCCGATCTGCGCCAGGCTGGCCGAGATGGTCAGCGCGGTGCCGGTCGGGTGGCCGAACGCGCGCACGATCACGAACGCGGCGGCGGATTTGCCGAACATGATGATCGCTGCGGTGGCCAGCACCTGCCACGGATGTTCGATCAGGATCGCCGGGTTGAACAGCATGCCCACCGAGACGAAGAACAGCACCGCGAACGCATCGCGCAGCGGCAGTGAATCGTTGGCGGCCTTGTGGCTCAGCTCCGATTCGTTGAGCAGCATGCCGGCGAAGAACGCACCGAGCGCGAACGACACACCGAACAGCATCGCCGAACCGAACGCCACGCCAAGTGCAATGGCCAGCACCGCCAGGGTGAACAGCTCGCGCGAACCGGTACCGGCGATGCGTTCGAGGATCCACGGGATCACCCGCCGCCCCACCACCAGCATCACCGCCACGAAC
>NZ_JBFULO010000827.1:0-708 GCF_054049855.1 Stenotrophomonas sp. P5_B8
CAGTATCCCTTATGTAGCGGCTGGTACATGAGCAAAGCCAGGTCAGCGTGATTGCAACCAATTGAAGCATCTCTGGTTCTGCATGATCCAGCTTTCCGCCGATAGCCCACTTCAGAAGACGATGGACCGGATGCTCATCATCTTCTGTCGCGAAGGCGATCACCCGCGACCATTCCACGTCGCGTCTATTGAGGCCCCAACGCCAGAGGTTTCGGTGCAGCAGGTTCGCGTTCCACGGATGCCCGGGAACAGCGGCGACTTCCAGCAGGAGGCCGATGGACTCTGCCTCCGATTGGTCAATCGAGTTGAGTAGCTCAAGCGAACGGCTTGTAAATGTCGGGTGTCCAGCTTGCGACTCGATGGCTCGCCATCGGACGCTTTGTTTGAAACTTTCCTGGATACCCCACTCGTGCCACCAACGAGCCCTCCCACCCGGCAGCGCGTCCACTAGCTCCATGTCGAAGGTCTCGGGGATCTGGATCGATAGGGCTTCGAAGAGCCCCGTCCATCCATACCGTTGAGAGCTGGACGTAAGCCATTCGAGTGGGCCGCCCGCGGTGAACACGCTCGCGACATCTATCGCGCCAGAAAGGGACGCCTGAACAAAAAGGTGGTCCTGGAAACGCTGAAACGCGATTCTCGCCACATCCTCCGGAGCTACAAAGAGACCATCCCCATGGGCTGTTGGATCAGGATCAAGACGGACGA
>NZ_JBFULO010000828.1:0-704 GCF_054049855.1 Stenotrophomonas sp. P5_B8
GTCGTCGGCGGCTGCGGCGAAAGCGAAAACTGTGCTGGGCGCTGGCGTCCTGCGCGACGATACGACGAAGCAAAACGAACCGAGTTTGGAGCAATCCCATGGCTGTGCAGAAATCCCGTGTCACCCCGTCCCGCCGCGGTATGCGCCGTGCGCATGACGCCCTGAGCGCCAAGCAGCTGTCCACCGATCCGACCACCGGTGAAGTGCATCTGCGTCACCACATCACCGCTGACGGTTTCTACCGTGGCAAGAAGGTGATCACGACCAAGTCGAACTCGGCCGTCGAAGAAGATTGATTCGTGAGGGCCGCTGCCCGGTCGGGCAGCGGCCTTTACTCCTTTCTTCCCGGCTGTCACTGTTGACGGCCGTGTACAGCAGGACATGCAATGAGCAAGCGGATCTACTCGAGGATCGCGGGCACTGGTAGTTATTTGCCCGAAAAAGTGTTGACCAACCAGGATCTGGAGAAAATGGTCGACACCAGCGATGAGTGGATTCAATCGCGCACCGGTATTCGTGAACGGCACATCGCGGCCGAGAATGAGACCACCAGCGACCTCGGCTACCACGCCGCGGTACGTGCGCTTGAAGCGGCCGGTATCGACGCTTCGCAGCTCGACATGATCGTGGTGGGTACCACCACGCCTGATCTGATTTTCCCGTCCACCGCGTGCCTGATCCAGGCCAAGCTCGGTGCGACCGGC
>NZ_JBFULO010000829.1:0-703 GCF_054049855.1 Stenotrophomonas sp. P5_B8
TGGATGGCGCCCGCGAGCCCCCACGGACGGGTTTACGGCGCGTCCTGCCAAACCCATCCCGTCCCTCGCAAACGCAGTGACAAACGGCCCGCCATACACCCCCGTCGGTTGTACAACGCGCCCCCGCGCACTACGATCCCTTGCGTTCGCGCAGCCGCCACGGTGGCGCGCGTTGCCCCTTTTCATCGCGCAGGCCCGGCCTGCGCCAGTCAATCGAGGTCTCCATGGTCATCAAACCGCGTGTGCGCGGCTTCATCTGCGTCACCACCCATCCTGTCGGCTGCGATGCGGCCGTCAAGCAGCAGATCGAGTACATCCAGTCCAAGCCGAAGATTGCCAACGGCCCGAAGAAGGTCCTGGTGCTGGGTGCATCCACCGGCTACGGCCTGGCAGCGCGCATCACCGCCGCCTTCGGCAGCGATGCGGCCACCCTCGGCGTGTTCTTCGAGCGCCCGGGTACCGAAACCAAGCCCGGCACCGCCGGCTGGTACAACACCGCCGCTTTCCACAAGTACGCCGAACAGGCTGGCCTGTACGCCAAGAGCGTCAACGGCGATGCGTTCTCCGATGAGGTCAAGGCCAAGGTCATCGAGCTGATCAAGCAGGACCTGGGCCAGGTCGACCAGGTCGTGTACAGCCTGGCCGCACCGCGCCGCAAGCATCCCAAGACCGGCGAAGTGATCAGCTCCACGCTCAAGCCGAT
>NZ_JBFULO010000830.1:0-701 GCF_054049855.1 Stenotrophomonas sp. P5_B8
CGCGTAAGGTGGGGCCTTACAGCGGCAGATCGAAGACGATCACTTCGGCGTCGCTGGCGTTCTCCAGCGTCACCTGGGCCTCGTCGCGGATCTGCAGCGCATCGCCGGTGTCCAGGGTGATGCCGTTGACCTGTACCTGTCCGCGGGCAACCTGCACATAGGCGCCGCGGCGCGGGGCCAGCGGCAACTGCACGCGTTCACTGCCCTCGAGAAGGGTGGCGTAGAGGTTCACGTCCTGATGGATCAGCAGCGAGCCGTCGCGACCATCCTTCGAGGCGATCAGCCGCAGCTGTCCACGCTTGGTCTCCGGCGCGAAGTGGGTTTCCTGGTAGCTGGGGGTGATGTTCTCCTGGTCGGGGAACAGCCAGATCTGCAGGAAGTGCACCGGTTCGTCCGCCGAGTGGTTGAACTCGCTGTGGCTGACGCCGCTGCCGGCGCTCATGCGCTGCACATCGCCGTAGCGCAGCACCGAGCCAGTGCCCATCGAGTCCTTGTGCTCCAGTGCGCCGCCCAGCACGTAGGAAATGATCTCCATGTTGGCGTGGCTGTGGGTACCGAAGCCTTGGCCGCCCTGAACGCGGTCTTCGTTGATCACCCGCAGTGGACCGACGCTGACATAGCGCGGGTCGTGGTAGCCGGCAAAGGAGAAGGTGTGGTGGGAGGACAGCCAGCCGTGATCGGCGTGGCCACGGCTGTTGCTC
>NZ_JBFULO010000831.1:0-700 GCF_054049855.1 Stenotrophomonas sp. P5_B8
CGCCCGAAGCCGCTGCAGACAGTCCCCGTTCAGCGCCACTTCCTTTAACATACCGCCCGGTCGGTATCTTGAAGGTTGTTTGGAATGACCCCTCTCATCACGGCATATCTGTTCCTGACCGGCGCCATCGTCTCCGAGGTCACCGGCACCCTGCTGCTGCAGAAGACAGCGCAGTTCACCCGGCTGGCCCCTACGGTTGCGATGGCGCTCTGTTACGGGCTGTCGTTCTACCTGCTGAGCCATGCGCTGAAGACCTTGCCGCTCGGCATCGCCTACGCCATCTGGGGCGGGCTTGGCATCGTCCTCACCCTGATCATCAGCGTCACGGTGTTCAAGCAGACCCTGGACTGGCAAGCGATCGTGGGCGTGGCGATGATCGTGGGCGGGGTGGTCGTGATCAACGCGTTCTCCAAAGCGGCGGCGCACTGATGGACGCACTCAAACGGCGCAAGCAGCCCGCGCGGGTTCGCGCGGCCCTGCTCGACGCGGTGGCGCAGGAAGCGGCGCAGCGTGGCCTGGGCGGGGTGACCGTGGTCGGTGTGGCCGAGCGTGCCGGGGTCAGCAAAGGCGCCCTCTTCCATCACTTCGCCAATCGCCAGCAGCTGCTGGAAGCGGCTTACGCCGACGGTCTCCTGCGCTTCGGCGACGAACTCGATGCGATCCTCGCGCGCGACACGCTGGCCCATGGCAGGTTCACACG
>NZ_JBFULO010000832.1:0-695 GCF_054049855.1 Stenotrophomonas sp. P5_B8
CTCCTGCTGCAGCGTCCCCTCCATCAGAGCTATGCAACTTGCGCCAGGCAAGTAGAGATCGGCTATCACCAAGGTCGGGCGGACTTGGCTGACAAGCTCTTGGAAGCGCGCCGCCGTTGAAGCAATCCAGATGCGTGAGAACCGGCTTTCCAGTAGCTTTGCGGTCCCCTCCGCCACGAGTGTGTGCCCGTCGACCAGCAGAAGACTACCGAACTGCTTACGCTCCGGCGGGTTACAAACCATATCCACTGCAGCGTTCCTCGGTCGGGGGGATCCAAGCTAGCAGACCCGGTGACTACGGGGAAAGGGCATGGGACGGGCATTCGTGCTTGGCAGCTAGACGGGGGCCGGCGGGGTGGGCGCTGTGCTGGGCATCTCGGCTAGCAACCACAACAAGAAGGCGCCCTGTTCGAGAGTAGGGCGAATTTTTTGACCTGATCGGGCCCGCGACTCAAGCTCATCCAAGAACGCCGTGCCAGACGCGAAGTCAGTCACGGAGGGAGTCAAAAGTTCAGCCGCCGTCGCCAGCTCTGCGAGGTCAAGTGAGGCGTCGTCGCAGACGAGGGAGATCAGCGTGGTCTTGCCCAAGGCGGTAAGCCCGTGCTCTGGCGGTTTGGCAATCATTACCCATACAAATCCTGCATCCACGAGCTCAGCCGCCCGCGAAGGGGAGGGGCGAAAACCCTGTGCCACCA
>NZ_JBFULO010000833.1:0-695 GCF_054049855.1 Stenotrophomonas sp. P5_B8
GGCCGTCTCGCACCATCGCGGCCGTCTCGCACCATCGCGCCCAGGCGCTTGCCCAGTGCATCGGCGCGGTCGGGCTCGGTCAGGCCGAGGTGGACGCCGATCTCGTCAGCGGTCTGCGGACCGTCGCAGCGTTCCAGCAGCTGCAGGATCGCCTCACGGCTGGCGATCGGCTGCGCGTAGCGCTCTGCTTCGCGCGCGGCGTGCGGGTCGACGACGTTCATGTCGGTAGATGTCGGGTGCGGGCGGCGGCGGGTCGGGATCGGCGCGCCGGCGTCCGGTTTCGGACCGCCACGGTTGCCGCCACGCGCTGGCGCCGGGGTGTTCATCGATTCGGGCATCCACGGTGGCAGCTTGCCCGCCTTCTTGGCGGCAGCGCGGGGCTTGCCCGACGGACCGGCAGCCTGGGGCACCGGGGACTTGGGGGCTTTCGCGCCCCGGGTCGGTTTCTTTGGTTTCATTGCCCTCCATGGTAACCGCTGACGGTGTGCAGAGGCAGTCGAGGCGCATCCATATGCAGGTTTGTGAAGAAATTTCGTAAAAGCGTTGACAAGGGCCGTCGGCATCTCCACAATTCGCCTCCTGAGTCGCCCAGGTGGCGGAATTGGTAGACGCACTAGCTTCAGGTGCTAGCGGGGGCAACTTCGTGGAGGTTCGAGTCCTCTCCTGGGCACCATGACTCAGACAATGATCAAACC
>NZ_JBFULO010000834.1:0-694 GCF_054049855.1 Stenotrophomonas sp. P5_B8
GCTGGACAACAGCGCCGTCGCCTTCGATGCCTACTGCGAAGCAGCGCCCGCCCGCTGACGCTGCACCGGCAGGTCGCGCCGGCTCAGCCCGTCGCTGCGCCCTCGCGATCCACCGGCAGCGCCACCACGAAGCGGGCGCCGCCGCCCGGCGCGCTTTCTGCTGCAATGCTGCCGCCGTGACGCAACATGATTTCGCGCGCCAGATACAGCCCCAGCCCGCTGCCACTGCCACTGGGTCGCAGGCGGTGGAACGGCTCGAAGATCGCCTGACGCTCCTGTTCGGGCACCCCGGAGCCTTCGTCGGTCACCGCGAGCACGCCATCGGGCTGCAGCGTCATCGCAATCATGCCCTGGTCGCCGCCGTGGGCGATCGCGTTCTGCAGCAGGCTGGCCACGACCCGGTGCAGGGCGTGGGGATCGCCCTGCACCCAGACCGGCGTGTCGGGCGCGTCAACCGAGAACGCATAGCCGGCGTCGACCACCAGCGGCGCCACGTCGGCGGCGACCTCACGGGTGAGCGCGGCCAGGTCGATGCGCTGGGACTGGCTGCGGTGGTGATCCAGCCGCTGCAGGTCCAGCAACTGCTCGGCGATGTTGCCGAGCCGGCTCAGGTCGCGCTGCAGGCGCGAGCGCGCCGGACCGATCGGCAGATCGTCGATGCGCGTGGCCAGGATCGCGATCGGCATGCGTAGCT
>NZ_JBFULO010000835.1:0-692 GCF_054049855.1 Stenotrophomonas sp. P5_B8
CCGTATCGACGGCCTCGGACAACACATACACGGTGTCGCGCATCAGCAGCGGAGGATCGGCCGGATTCAGCACGATGATCGCTTTGCCGGCGCGGGCGCCACCGACGCTCTCGATGGCGCGCGAGGTGGTTTCGGTGAACTCATCGATGTTGGCGCGGGTTCCCGGGCCTGCCGACCGGCTGGCAATGGACGCCACGATCTCGGCGTAGTGCACCTTGGCCACCGAGGCGACGGCGGCCACCATTGGGATGGTGGCCTGCCCACCGCAGGTGACCATGTTGACGTTCAGCGCGGCCAGGTTGGCCTCCAGGTTGACCGTGGGCACGCAGTACGGCCCGATGGCCGCAGGGGTCAGGTCGATGACCCGGATCGACGGCCGCGCCTGGCGCAGCAACGCATCATTGCGGACATGCGCCGACGCGGACGTGGCATCGAAAACGATGTCGATGTCGGCAAATACCTCCGATGCGATCAGCCCTTCTACGCCGGTGGCGATGGTCGGGACGCCGAGCCGGGCCGCACGGGCCAGGCCGTCGGAGGCGGGGTCGATGCCCACCAGCGCGCCCATTTCCAGGTGCCTGCCGTTGCGCATTACTTTGATCATMAGATCGGTGCCGATGTTGCCGGGACCGATGATGGCGACTTTCAGGGTCATACCGCACTCCTGTGGGGATACTTGGGGGGATGAAGCG
>NZ_JBFULO010000836.1:0-688 GCF_054049855.1 Stenotrophomonas sp. P5_B8
GATGTGGCATCCCTGCGTCGATCGTGCGCGACCGGATAGTCCACGGCCATGTCCGGACGCGACACGTGCGAATGATTTCCGGGAAGCGCGACGCCCATCAAGCGCCGCATACAAACCAGCCCACACATCCATCGATGTGCCGGCTCCCGAGACATCTGCGGAAACGACGGTTTCAGCTGCCCAGCGCGCGCCGGATTTCATCCAAGGCCGCCGGATCATCCAAGGTCGAGAGATCTCCCGGATCGCGGTCTTCGGCCAGCGCCTGCAGCGAGCGGCGCAGCAGCTTGCCGGAGCGGGTCTTGGGCAGCGCGTTGACGATGTGGATGTGCGCCGGCCGCGCCAGCGCGCCGAGGGAGTTGGTTACCCGCTGCATCATCTCGGTGATGATCGCGCTGCCATCGCCGTCCACCGCCTGGCGCAGGGTAACGAACACAAGCGGCACCTGGCCCTTGAGTTCATCCTTGACCCCGATCACAGCCGCCTCGGCCACCAGCGGGTGGCCGGCGATGCACTCTTCGATCTCACGCGTGCCCAGCCGGTGCCCGGCCACGTTGATCACATCATCGGTGCGACCGAGGATGAAGGTGTAGCCGTCGGCGTCACGGATCGCCCAGTCCAGCGAACTGTACAGCAGCTCCTTGAAGTGGCTGAAGTAGCTCTGGATGAAGCGATCGTCATCCTTCCAGAC
>NZ_JBFULO010000837.1:0-687 GCF_054049855.1 Stenotrophomonas sp. P5_B8
GTGCTGCACGCCGTCCAATAGCGCCCTGACATGATCAACAGTCAGCCCAGCCGCTGGCAGATCCCCAACGAGTCCGAGCAGGATGCGAAGCGTCTGGCGGCTTTCAATGATGGTCTTGGAATCGCGCTTGGCACGTCGCAGATCATCTAAATGCTGGTCGATGGCTTGAGACAGCGTTGGTCCGCTTTTTGAAGAGGCTACCGCCTGACTCACCTGGCCCTTGATGACCTCGTTACGCCACCCTGATCCCGCTGCTTGATCCGCTGGCTCCGTTTCATTTGACGATGGAGCAGACAATCCCAAGAGGCTGGCGAGCAGCGCCGCATCATGGGGTGTATCAACTTGGGCGCGCCCAATTCGCTCTCCGTTAGGAAGCGAGATGTTCTCCAAGGTGAGCTCACGCAGCTGCCCCAAGGCGGCTTTACGGAGCAGTTCATTCAGTTCCTTCTTGTCCACGAGTCTTCCTGCACGCATCGCGCTGAACGTATCGGAGAGTGCCACGCTCATGCACGCCGCCGCCAGTCGTGCGCGATCACCGGAGGGCAAACCCAGCGCACGGACGATGAAGCGACAACCCAAGCGGGATCGAAGGTCAAGAGGAACAAGGAAGCGGGCGTAGAGCCCTGATGGGCGCGCAAGAAGAAGCGGCTTTGGCATGGAGCGATACCTCAAACGATACCTATGGGA
>NZ_JBFULO010000838.1:0-686 GCF_054049855.1 Stenotrophomonas sp. P5_B8
GCACCACGATCTGGTTGCCGACGATGGACACCGACACACCCTGCGCAGWATAGGCGCTGCTCAGGTCGATAACGGCCTGCTGCGGATTGGTGGTGCTGATCGTGGAGACCACGCCGTACAGCGTGTAATCGGAGCTGATGCGGTAATCCAGGGTCATCCCCGAATCCTTGGCCCAGCGCTCGAGCATGGTCTTGAGGGTGCCGTCCATCGGCGTGGCCTGGTACACGTAGCTGGTGTACAGCGGAATTTCCATCGTGGTGCTGGCAAAACGGTTCACCGGCTTCCAGCGGCCACCGATATCCGGCGCCGGCTTGGTGGCACAGCCGGCCAGCATCACAACGGCGGCAACGGCGATGAAACCCTTTGAGATATGCGGATGCTTCATACGGACTTCCCTTTGACGTACGGAATAGCGGATCTACTGGAATTGGAGCAACGACAACCGACGCCGGCGGGTTACGCCGAGCGTGCAGGTATCGATTGCAGATGCAGCCGAGCATCATCGGTGGATGATGCGACCGGGCCCCCGCCCCGCCCCTGCAGCCCGTGGCTGCACGTCTCGATGTGAAGGCGTCCCGGACAACTTGCCCGGCCCCGTCGCCTCACTTCGGCACCAACATCACGTCCAATTCGAGAAAAGCCGTCCATGTTCCCCTTGGCAACTGCTTCAGCGCCGTGTCTACGAC
>NZ_JBFULO010000839.1:0-684 GCF_054049855.1 Stenotrophomonas sp. P5_B8
CAGCTGCAGCAGCTGTTTGACTTCGGTCTGGAAGCCCAGGGTCTGCTTTTGGGTCTGCTCGGTCATGGGTGGCGGTGCTCCTTGGACGATGCCGCGCCCGGCGCGGCGGCTGGTCAAGGGGTAGGGGTGGTGGGGTGGGTTTTCAAGGGCGTGCAGAGGCGGCGCGGAGCCAGTGCCGACGCGTGGCGTCTGAATGCGTAGGCCGCAGCGAGATCCCAGGCCGCCCCTT
This sequence comes from Stenotrophomonas sp. P5_B8, assembly GCF_054049855.1. Taxonomy (NCBI): domain Bacteria; kingdom Pseudomonadati; phylum Pseudomonadota; class Gammaproteobacteria; order Lysobacterales; family Lysobacteraceae; genus Stenotrophomonas; species Stenotrophomonas sp. P5_B8. The sequence goes on from NZ_JBFULO010000839.1 coordinate 230, forward strand.
TACTCATGACGCGGCGTACCCGCGGGCAGACCTGCCGGGACTGGAGATCGAGTGCGCTTCTTTCAGTTGACGGTCACCGATCCACTATCGGACCCGCATAGGCGGGGGACGCACCCTTCCATTTTGGTCGATATCCTTCTCGGCTCGTGAACGATACAGATCGCGTTTGCAATATGACTTCCGCTGAACGAATCATTGTAGTGTTGAGAGAAATACGTCGCACATCTTCCGCTGTCGGCCGAGACACTGCCTCGCATTGAGCCGGAGCTTGAGTTGCTGTAGCGAATAGTGCCCGTGGAGTGGAAGTTGACCCCTGCGCTGGCTGAGCCATTGGGTGCATTTGCAAGAACATAATCGGAGGACCTGTCCGTCGATGACTGCGGGTGCTGAGGGCTGGCCGCTTGTGGGGCGAGCACTTCATCCCCATCGCGTAACTCGCATATCCAGGCTGCAAT
>NZ_JBFULO010000840.1:0-681 GCF_054049855.1 Stenotrophomonas sp. P5_B8
TCTGAGTTCAGATCTAATACGTTGGCTAGAACGACGATGGATTGGGCGATCAATTCACAATGCAATTGCGATGCCAACGGGTATTACCTTAGCGAATATTCTGTCAGTCTCACACCGATTGTCCTAATGCGCGACCGCTACGATTCACCTGGCGTGAGGCGTTCCACGATGCGAGATGAGATGGATCATGTTGGAGATTTGAGGCGCTGGGCGGAGGATGCGAGGTCAGCTGCGGAGCGATTTGAGGCCAGCATCGGAGCTGGGAGGTTCGGAAGCTCGCAAGAGTGCGAAGCCCAGAGTGCTGCTGCCATGCAGGAGCATCTATCCGAGGGGATACTTCCAGCAGTGATAAGATCTCGCCAGCGATGGGATGACAGTGGGAAGCATAGATTGATCATCAGGGGTAGGTGAAGTGAAGACATCCTTAGCGGTTCTGGTAATTGCAGCGGCTACTGCAGCGTGCACCATGCACCCGAGACAGGTGAGCTGCGCTGATGGCCAGATCAGGTACATCGGGGCTGYTTCGGGCGCTGACAAGCGTCTTGGCAAATTTGAAATATCAAACCTAGGGCGCGGAGAAATTCGCATTCCTCTTTCGGATTTAGAGGGGGAAGTCGATTCCAGAAACGCTACTACTGAGTGGAGAAAAAAGGGGGCTTCTGGATGGGCCGCCTTAAATCC
>NZ_JBFULO010000841.1:0-670 GCF_054049855.1 Stenotrophomonas sp. P5_B8
GACCGATACCGATCGCACGACCGCTGGCCGCCCACGGGAACTTGGCCACGCCCACCTTCAAGCCCTTGGCCTTCGCCTCGGTCTCGGTCACGCCCACCCACGCGATTTCCGGGTTGGTGTAGGCCACCGACGGAATCACCCGCGCCACCCACTCCTTMTTCTCGCCCGAAGCCACTTCGGCCGCCAGCTTGCCCTCGTGCGTGGCCTTGTGGGCCAGCATCGGGTTGCCGACGATGTCGCCGATCGCAAAGATGTGCGGCACGTTGGTGCGCATCTGACGGTCCACCGGGATGAAGCCACGGTCGGTGACCTGCACGCCCGCCTTCTCGGCGTCGATCTTCCTGCCGTTCGGCGAACGGCCCACGGCCACCAGCACGCGGTCGAAGGCGCTTGCTTCCAGGCCCGGCTTCTCGCCGTCCACTGCCGCCTCGAAGGACACCGTCACGCCGGCCTTGTCGGCCTTGACGTCGGTCGCCTTGGTCTTCAGGTAGACCTCCACGCCCTGCTTCTTCAAGCGGTCGGCCAACGGCTTGACCAGGTCCTTGTCGGCGCCCGGCATCAGCTGGTCCATGAACTCCACCACCGTCACCTTGCTGCCCAGCGCGGCGTACACCGTTGCCATTTCCAGGCCGATGATGCCGCCGCCGACCACCAGCAGCTTGCCCGGCAC
>NZ_JBFULO010000842.1:0-670 GCF_054049855.1 Stenotrophomonas sp. P5_B8
CCTCCCCCTTTATTYCGCCTCCAAGGGCATGGGGCCCCARCGCCCGACCCACCGACAAAAGCCTGGCTCCCGCTTGTGCACCGCAGCCGCTACGGGGCCCTCACGCGCGCGACCAGCCCGAACGAAGCCCCCATGGATTCACACCGTGCCAAGACCACACGACCACACGGTCACACGCGTATCGCGCGACGCGATCTGCCAAGTCCAATGGAACAGGACGCTCCCCTCCAGTGTGAGAAGAACCAAAAAAAACGGGCCCCTTTCGGGGCCCGTTCGATCATGGCGCGGCGGAGACCGTCGCCGCCCGATCAGAAACTCGCGCGCACGCCCACCGACACCTGGGTGACATCGCGGTAGGCCTGCACTTCAGCGACCAGACCCCAGGTCTGGGTGAAGTTCACCTGGCCACCGAGGTTGCCTACCCACGTGCCCTTGAAGTCGCTGCCGCCGTCCAGGTAACCGGCCTTGGCCCACGCTTCGGTACGCACCGACGGCTTGCCACGCACGCCCACGGTGGCGCGGCCGGCGTTGGTGTGGTCCTTGTCGGTGGCGCTGTCGAAACCGTCCACGGACAGCTTGGCTTCCACGTTCTGGCGGATCCAGGCGATGTCGGCGGTGAAGTCGACGCGGTCGCTCATCGGCATGTGATAGCCGATGCCCAGCTCGGGCT
>NZ_JBFULO010000843.1:0-666 GCF_054049855.1 Stenotrophomonas sp. P5_B8
ACATCCCCACACCCCGAATGGACATCGCCTGATTCTTTCCGCGCCAGGCCAGCCGCACTCTGATGGCATGCCCAGCCCACGCCTCCATCACGGCCGCCACTCCAGCGTAGGCAACATCTATGCACTGACGAGCGTCGTCCATTCCCGTGTCCCCCACTTTCGCCAGCCTTGTCTGGCACAGCACGTGGCGCAGGTAATGCAGGCGTTGGAGCAGGAACAGATGGTCCGCAACCTCGCCTGGGTGGTGATGCCGGACCATGTGCATTGGCTGATGCAGCTCCGACACGGGTCCCTCGGCGCCTGCATGCAGCGCTTCAAGTCACGCAGCAGCCTGCTCATCAATCGCCAATTGAACCGCAGCGGGCCTCTCTGGCAGGCGGGCTACTTCGACCACGCGCTGCGAAACGACGAAGACCTGCACCATCAGGCGGCCTATATCCTCGCCAACCCGGTCCGCGCTGGCCTGGCACATGTAATCGGCCAGTATCCCTTCTCGTGGTGTCGCTGGCCCATCGACGCCCTACCACCCGCAACGCCCCGCCCCCCGTAGAGCCGACCGTTGGTCGGCTGMYCCACCTTGGGGCCRMYCRTTGGTMGGCYGCCSCACGCAACGCGGCGGATMCTTSCRAYAYCGCGACGYCGGRGCGRAGRGCASCTGACCAACGG
>NZ_JBFULO010000844.1:0-664 GCF_054049855.1 Stenotrophomonas sp. P5_B8
GAGTGCGTCAAGGCCGAGGGCGCACCGAGCTACAACTGCTCCGTATCGAGCCAGGTCATGGCCATGGAACGGGACTTCGGCCATGAGATGGACGGGGTCTACACGTTCACCGAAGTAGGCGGTGCTTGGAAGATCACTGGCCGGGTCCAGTAGTTCCCCCACCGATCTGACCGCTCCCCCTAACTCCCAGGACATCCAATGACCGTTGGCACCTTTCTCCTTTTGCTTGTCTTGTGCGCAGCCGTGCTGGTCGCCATCGGTGTCAATCAGGCTCTTCGATTCCGCAGTCAGCGGGAGGCCTTTGGCCGAGAATTTGAACGCTCCTACTTTGGAGGGCAAGGCGGCTTGGCGATCTCAGTCGAGCGTTCGAGGTTGAAGATCCGTGCTCGCAATGCAGTCAAGATCTACCCGTTGGCGAATGTGCGCTCGTGGGAGAAGCATTGGCACAACTCAAAGTGTCAGGGGACGCTGACTGTGAGTGTCCGGGATACGGATCACCCCGTGTGGTCCATCCCGTTCCAAAGCGAGAACGAGATGAACCAGTGGTRTGAGATCCTGAATCAAGCGGTCAACGAAGGTGGGAAGCCGTGATCCCGATTTGCAGGCAACGCTCGATCTTGACCGCAATGAATTTTGTGCTACGAATCGGGGAACGCCACTACTC
>NZ_JBFULO010000845.1:0-660 GCF_054049855.1 Stenotrophomonas sp. P5_B8
CTCATTACATCATCGGCTTGACCGGCGGTATCGCCGCCGGCAAAAGCGAGCTGAGTCGCCGCTTCGAAGATTTGGGCATTACCGTGGCGGACGCCGACGTCGCAGCACGCGCCGTGGTTGCCCCCGGCAGCGACGGCCTAGAGCGTATCGCGGCGCACTTCGGCGATAGCATCCTGCTGACCGATGGAAACCTGGACCGGGCCACCCTGCGCGAGCGCATCTTCGCCTCCGCGCAGGACCGTCAGGCACTGGAAGCGATCACCCACCCGGCCATCCGCCAACTGCTACGTGACACCTGCAAGCAGGCCGACGGCCCGTATGCGGTTGCCGCCATCCCGCTGCTGACCGAAGCCGGCGGCCGCCAACAGTACCCGTGGCTGGACCGCATCCTGGTGATCGATGTGCCCGTGGCCGTGCAGCACGCACGCCTGCTGCAGCGCGATGGCATCACCGCCGAACTGGCCGACCGGATGATCGCCGCCCAGGCCGGCCGCGAGGCGCGCCTGGCGCTGGCCGATGACGTGGTGGTCAATGAYGGGCAGCCGGAGCATCTGCAGGCCAAGGTGGAGGCGCTGGATCAGCTGTACCGGGTGCTGGCCGCCAAAACGGTTGCCGACCACCGGTAGAGCCACCCCATGGGTGGCTGCCTTTGGGTATGCC
>NZ_JBFULO010000846.1:0-652 GCF_054049855.1 Stenotrophomonas sp. P5_B8
CTACCGTTCAAACCCGTAAAATCAACGGGGAATCAAAACTCGATCCAGATCGGCCAGGTATTCCACACACTACTTTTCTCGTTCGGATGAATATTGAGGCTGACGCGCAATGCTCGGGCGAATCGTTTCATTTTCGATCCTTTGATTGCTGTGTGGTTTGCCAGGATTATCCTGACCAGCGCTTGATAACACAGGTAAATGGCAGTGTCCATTCGCGCGACTGGAATGTGCATGCATCACATTTTAACCACTGCCCCCAGCGAACCGGCACTGACCGCTAGAATGGAGAAATGGCACACGACATCATTGGCGATATTCACGGTCAGGCGGGGAAGCTCAAAGCGTTGCTCAAACAGCTGGGTTACCGCGAGCGCATGGGCGCCTGGCGGCATCCGGCACGTACGGCGCGGTTCGTGGGCGACCTGATTGATCGCGGCCCTGGGCAGCTGGAAACGCTGGAGATCGTCCGGCGCATGGTCGATGCGGGCAGCGCCGAGGCGATCATGGGCAATCATGAGTTCAATGGCATTGCCTATGCAACGCGGGACCCCGCGCAGCCGGGCCACTACCTGCGGGCACGCGGCCAGAGCAACCATGACCAGCATCGCGCCTTCCTCAACGAGGTGACGCTGGACAGTGCACTACACCGGGA
>NZ_JBFULO010000847.1:0-651 GCF_054049855.1 Stenotrophomonas sp. P5_B8
CGTTCAGACCAAGCGAACTGCAGGTGGAGTGCGTTCGTGTATTGCGCTATTTCGACGACACCTGGATTTCAGCCTCCCAAATCAGCCAAAAGCTGGCGATGGTTACGCCGCCAAAAGGTGACATCCGGCAAGCTTTGGAAGGGCTTGTGGAAAGAGAATGGGCGACGGACCAACTATCCAGCATCAGCGAACCGCGCTACCGGCTAAAGGGCGAAGGCTTACAGTTTGCCCAGAAGCGTAAGTTCCCGGTCTGCCCAGAGATAGATAGGCCGCGTCCGTAGTGACTTCTACCATGTCAAGGTCGCGGAAGATCAACAGAAACAACGACTAAGCCGATCACTCGCGATCAGCAGCGATCTTGTGGAATCAGTGGCTTAGCGGACGTGTGGGGTCAGTTTGGGGTCACCCAAAGGCAGGGCTTTCAACGCTTCCCTCAATCGCCGCTCCTGCGAGGTCTCGGCCCGCTTCCGTTTGGGTTTGGCCGCTGCCGTTGGCGGATGGCCGACCAGGCGTGCCACAGCCTCCCGCAGCGGCACCCCCTCCAGCACCCTAGCCGCACACCACCGCTCGGCGAAACGCTTGCCCTGGTCGATGCTGGCCGCCCGGACCTGCTTGTCCTGCCAGAGTTTCCTGCAGGCCAAGGTCACGCGG
>NZ_JBFULO010000848.1:0-645 GCF_054049855.1 Stenotrophomonas sp. P5_B8
GGGCGCTGCGGTGGTGGAAAGCTACGCCTACAACCACCGTGGCGAGCGCGTGCTACGTACTCCTTCCGATGGGGATGCGCAGATCACGCTATATGACCAAGCCGGGAAGTGGATCGGCAGCTACTCAGCGACGGGTCAAGCTCAGCAGCAGATGGTCTGGCTGGACAGCTACCCGGTAGCGATGATCAACACACCAGCCTCTGGGGTGCCAGAACTGGCCTATATCCAACCAGATCACCTGGGTACGCCGCGTATAGTTATCGATTCCGTGCGCGACATCCCGATCTGGGAGTGGAGCAATAAGAGTGAGGTGTTTGGTAATCAAAGCCCAGTCACAGACCCGGATGGCGATGGCATTGATTTTAACTTGGTACTGCGTTTTCCAGGGCAGCAGGCCACAGACGCCAGTGGGTTATTCTATARCTCCCAGCGAGAGTACGACCCGGCAGTGGCACGGTACACGCAGGGAGATCCTCTGGGACTGCACGGTGGTGTGTCATTGTACTCGTACGCGGGAAGCAATCCCGTCGCTTCGATCGATCCTTTCGGCCTTTTGGAATGGCAAGTAAATTCAGTAGTCTGGCGGACGGGTACGAGGGAAGGGGACGCGACAAGAACGTTCCCGGGCGCGCCGCAATCTGAGTT
>NZ_JBFULO010000849.1:0-635 GCF_054049855.1 Stenotrophomonas sp. P5_B8
GTGATCTGACAGGCAACTCTGTCAATTTTATCTATTGCCGCACGCGATAGTTCTCGCCATTGCCTTTGATTGCAGAGCAAGAGCCTGAAGGCCACCCAAAGATAGATACAAATATGTATAACCATGGAGTACCCACACAAAGATGCCCCACCGTTAAAGGGTTACCTCCCAACATCAACCGTTAACTATATTCAATAGCACACGAAGCACGAAGCACGGGACAACAAACTGAATCTCCGCTCGAATGATCGTCACTGCTACGGAAGATCCCAGCCACGCAGAAGAATCAGGAAGCACGCCAGCGCATCGAGTAGAACGATATCATCCCGCCCAGAGTTCTCCATCATCCATCTCGTTAGCCCAGCGTCATTTCGGGGCTGACTGACCATTTCAAGACTTGCATCCAAAAGTGCCTTTTGGAGGAACTCGTTAGAACGAAAATAATTAGCAACACGATTCGACTGCGGGGACGCATCTATGAGACAGCGAACGCGCGCCGAGTATTCCTTCAGAAGAACCACATTCATTTAAAAAGCACCTCTTATCTCGCCAATTTTCGACGAATTCGGATCGGTCCACTGACTGCGGTTTGGCACCAAGACCTGCTCAGCGCCACCCTTTGCAGAATAGTTCCC
>NZ_JBFULO010000850.1:0-634 GCF_054049855.1 Stenotrophomonas sp. P5_B8
GTCGGAGACGTGCGGAAACTGATCGGGCATTTCGATGTCCCTACAAATCCTGTGCAAGGAATATTTATCCTGATCAGAGATATGTCAAGCTCAATTAGAAAATAGTGTCTCAATAAGGAGTATTGCGCTGCAGCAATTCGAGCGCGCCCAGGGCCGCTTCCCAGACCGATTGGCGCCTGGTGGGCGCACTGCGCCGGACCACGGGCCGCGATCAAGCGCGATCGTCACCACACCGATAAGCACGGTGCGGCACCGACACCTCAACCCGCGCGCACCGCACGGGCAGCCGGGGCAGCGTCCTGCGGGGCAGGTGAGGCGTTGCCAGCCAACAGCGGTCGCGCGCGGCGTTCCAGCCGCAGTAGCAGGATGGCAACGAGCATGCAGGTGCCGCCCATCAGCGAGAAAAACACCGCACTGGACAGCGTTGACCACAGCGTGCCGACGGCGCCGGCCAGCAGATTGCCGCCGAACGAGGCCAGGAACCAGAACGCGATGATCGTCGCGCCGAAGCCTGCCGGCGCCAGGCGCGCGAACAGACCCAGCCCCACCGGCAGAATGAAAAGCTCGCCCAGGGTGAAGATCGCAAAGAACAGCGCGGCCCACAGCCAGCCGACCTTGGCCGACGGTTCGCCGC
>NZ_JBFULO010000851.1:0-633 GCF_054049855.1 Stenotrophomonas sp. P5_B8
GTGCATTGGGGCATCGTTTCTCAACGTCCCGTCGAGGCTACCCTGCGGCCGCTGACACGCCTGATGAACACTGTGCTGCTCAACGCCGCCCCTCTGGGCATCCTCTCGCTTCTGCTGATCTGGGTGGTTTCCCGGCGCATTTCACGGCCATTGTGGCAGCTGGCATCGACGGCCCAGAACAGCGATGTGTCTCAGGCGATTCTGACCGTGACTGCGGTTGATACGTGGTATTACGAAGCAGATGAACTACAGAAGGCCGTGCTGATCAGTTTCAATGCGTTCAACGACCGAATTGGTCGGCTGGACCAGGCCGTACTGACCGATCCACTGACCGGCTTGCTCAACCGCCGGGGTCTGGAAAGAGCGCTAGGTTTTCTGTCCAACTCGGGAACGCGGTTTGCGATCATTGCCTTGGACATTGACCATTTCAAGAAGGTCAATGACCGCCACGGTCATGAGGTAGGCGACGGGGTAATTGCGGGTGTGGCCGATCTGATGCGACAGAACTCCCGGGCAGAAGATGTCCTCTGTCGCATCGGGGGCGAGGAATTCTTGCTGCTGTTGCCCGACGTGAGCGCTGAGACCGCTGAGTTCGTCGCCGAGCGGCTCCGCAGAAGCATCCACGACCACGCA
>NZ_JBFULO010000852.1:0-632 GCF_054049855.1 Stenotrophomonas sp. P5_B8
AGACGCGGTGGAGTGACTGATGATTTTGCGCGAAGCCTTGAGAGCGTCGCTGATGGGGTTGACTTAGTCCCGCCCTTCATCTTCGAAGTACTGCTCGAATTTGCCTGCGTCCTAGAGCCCGGTGGCTTTGCGAGATCCCGGTCTAAGCGAGATGACTACATCTCCAGAGCGCATCGCGATGCATGGCGCATGCGGTTGTCGACAGAAGATGAGAGGCGCGTAATTCTTGACCTCTACGCTGAATTTCGCACTCAGATGCGTTCCGTTGATGCGATGACTGTGGATCAACTTATCGCTGACTTTGACAGGTTTCTCGACTCTAATTCGTGGGAGATGACTCGTTCTGAAGACGGCTTCGATGCTGTTTTTGTCGATGAGTTGCATTTAATGAATCGATTGGAGCGCATGCTGATTAGCTCGCTTGTTCGAGATGCGAACTCTAGCCCGGTCATTGTTATGGCAGAGGACGTGAAACAAGACGTGAGGCGTATAGGGCAGGGGCTGCAGCAATGGCAGCGAGATCTTCCTGATATGAAGAGTTTCAAATTTGATGAGGTATTCCGCTACACTCCTCAAATCAATGATCTCATGGCTCACATCGATAGTTTTGCGCCTGCTGCTGAGCTTGCGGA
>NZ_JBFULO010000853.1:0-626 GCF_054049855.1 Stenotrophomonas sp. P5_B8
GTCTGAAATTGTCGAAACCTTGACGCACATCACACGTCTTCACGCGTACTTGGTCATATCTGAAGATTTGGTACGGTGGTCTTGGGGAGCAACCGCGAGGTGAAATAGCGGTCCTTGTAGTACTTGATCTTGTCGCACTTGACCGGGTGCGGGATGCCCTCGTACAGGAAGACCTCATGATCGTTGCCCATGGCCTTCAACTCCTGCGGCAGCATCAGCGCGCGCCGCTCTTCGGTGAAGTTGTGGGTCTTCTCACGGGCATGGGTGACGTTCTTCTTGCGGATCGTCGTGTACCCGAGCATCTCCGAGTAGTCGTTGGCATCCTGCTGCTCACGTGGCGCATAGAGGATCTGCAGCGCGTGGTTGGTGATGATGGTGCGCGAGACGTCGCGGCCGTAGGTGGCGTCCAGCTGGGCCATCGACTGGATGATCGGCAGCAGGCGCACGTTGTAGCCGGCCATGTAGGACACCGCCGAGGCGATGATGTCGACCTTGCCGATGGCGGTGAATTCGTCCATCAGCAGCAGCACCTGGTACTTCAGGTCCGGGTTGGACTTGGGCAGTTCCTTGGTGTTGAGGTTGATGATCTGGCTGAAGAACAGGTTGATGATCAGGCGGCTCTCGGC
>NZ_JBFULO010000854.1:0-616 GCF_054049855.1 Stenotrophomonas sp. P5_B8
CCAATCCGGAAACGGACCGCATCGTGGCGGTGACCAGCTCGGGCAACCTGCTGGCGATCGCCGCCAGCGACCTGCCGGAATTGGACAAGGGCAAGGGCAACAAGATCATCGACATTCCCAAGGCCAAGCTCGCCACCGAGCGCGTGGTCGCGGTGGTGTCGGTCGCCCCGGGCAACACGCTGCTGGTACGCAGCGGTGCGCGCACGATGAACCTGTCGTTCAAGGACCTGGACACCTACCTGGGCACGCGGGCGACGCGCGGCCATCTGCTGCCGCGTGGCTGGCAGAAGGTGGAAGGATTGGCGGTGGAGTAACCCGGTCAGCGGCCGGTTGCGGTTCTTTCCGACGCCGCGGGGAGCCGGCCAGCGGCCGGCACTACCGGTGCGGCGGTTCTTTCCGGTGCGGCGGGAACCGGTCAGCGGCCGGTGTTGCCGATCACGCGCACACAAAAAGGCCGGGTTTCCCCGACCTTTTTGCTTGATTGTGACCCGTCCTGAATTGGGTTGACACCTTTTCCCACAGGAAGAGGAATGTTCAATGGATTCAACACTCAGGCGCAGCCAGCGGGATTACTCGCTGGCCTTCAAATTGTCGGTGGTCGACCAGGTCGAGCGCG
>NZ_JBFULO010000855.1:0-616 GCF_054049855.1 Stenotrophomonas sp. P5_B8
CCGTACAACGTAATGGCCATGCACGCCGCACCTGTCGTGGGAAGCCCCAGATTATGCACTCGCCGCCGAGCGCAGACCATGGATACAGATGCCTGGCTCGCTGTGGCATCACTGTGGCTGTCGGACGGTGCGCTCGGGGCATAGCATGCCGCGCATCTTCATTGCGCCGTGTGCACGCCCATGCCCGATCCCGCCAACCTGCTTGCCTTCGGCCTGATCTCGCTGGGCATGGTACTGACGCCCGGGCCGAACATGATCTACCTGGTGTCACGATCGATCTGCCAGGGGCGCGTGGCCGGGCTGATCTCGCTGGGCGGGGTGGCACTCGGCTTTCTGGTCTACCTGCTGTGCGCCGCGCTGGGCATCACCGCGCTGTTGATGGCCGTTCCGCATGCCTACGACGCGCTGCGCATCGCCGGCGCGCTGTACCTGCTGTACCTGGCCTGGCAGGCGCTGCGCCCGGGCGGACGTTCGCCGTTCCAGCTTCGCGCGCTGGCATCGGACAGCCCGCGCCGCCTGTTCGCGATGGGCCTGTTCACCGCGCTGCTCAATCCGAAGATCGCGGTGATGTACCTGTCGTTGCTGCCGCAGTTCATCCAGCCGCACGGGCATGGCA
>NZ_JBFULO010000856.1:0-616 GCF_054049855.1 Stenotrophomonas sp. P5_B8
GGGCCATGGCCWTGGGCCGGACTCTCTCCCGGTCGCCACATCCACCGTGGCCATGGCCCGCCCCTGCGGCCCAACCGTTATCAGCGCTGTTTGTTTGACTGAACTCCCCGGGTGGCTTCGTCTCCCCCCGCTTTTCAGTAGCCTGAGCCCTCCTCTACTTTGGAGGAGGGTTTTTTACAGACCCCTGGCCGGACCTGCACTGCGTCCCGCCCCTATGCCCCTGCAAAGCGCGTGCCATTCCTCCGCGCCACGCCACTGGCACAACTCCTGCATCAACGTGGTTCTAAAGACCTGGCGGCTACGGCCGCTACCTTCGTTGACAGCACGGCCACGCGGCAACGCCGCGGCGGCACACAGACAGGAGATACAACGTGGCTGACTTTGGTTACGGCGGCATCGGTTCCGGACTGGATATTTCCGGCATGGTCGCCAGCCTGGTGGCGGCAGACCGCAAACCTTCGGACAACGCACTCAACCTGCAGCAGTCCAAAGCCAAGATGCAGCTGTCGGCGGTGGGCACGGTCAAGTCCGCGTTCGACCTGCTGAGCACCTCGCTGAAGGCGCTGAAGGCCTCCACTGCGTTCGACGCCCGCCTGGTCAGTGCGACCAAGGAAGG
>NZ_JBFULO010000857.1:0-611 GCF_054049855.1 Stenotrophomonas sp. P5_B8
GATCAAGGGCGCGTAGCCGCCCCCGATGCTGACCGGCATCAACAACAGGTAACCGAGCGCCGCCAGCAGCAGCCCGGTCACCATCAGGACTCTCGGCCCGACGCGTGCAATGAGACGCCCTGCCAACACATTGACCGCCATCAGCACCACCGTCATGGGAAGGAAGGCCAGCCCGGCCTGTTGTGGYGACAGATGCTGTTGTGTCTGGAAGAACAGGCTGAAGACGAAAATCAGGCCGTAGTACGCAAAATTCACCGCTACACCTGCCAGCGAGACGACGGAGAACGTACGGATACGGAACAATGTCAATGGCAGCATGGGCGAAGCGCTGCGGGCTTCGATCCGGAGGAAGGCCAGGGTCGCGAGGACGGCCAGCAGCGCGCCACCTTGCACCAGCCCATGTCGCCACCCAAGCTGGCCGGCTTCGATCAGCGCCGTGGCCATCGCTGCCAGCGCGAGGATCGCAGCCGCCTGTCCGCGCCAGTCGAGATCGCGCTGATGACGGCCGCCAGAGGGCGCCGCATGCCGCAGCGTCAGATACATTCCGATCAGGCCGATCGGAAGATTGACAAGAAATACGCCTCGCCAGCCTGCGTGCGTCACCAGTATGC
>NZ_JBFULO010000858.1:0-611 GCF_054049855.1 Stenotrophomonas sp. P5_B8
CCCAAGAATCAAACGACCCAGTAGTCAAGGCTGCAGCAGCAAAAATTCGGGCTGGCGTGAGTTCTCAAGGCGCTGAAGCTCAGGCTGCGATTCTTCAGTTCGAGGAGGCGCTTCGTATAGCTATAGGGGCAGGAGACGCCTGAAGCTAGGTAGCAAAAAACCCTTAACCCCTCGGACCTTCGCGACGCCGGCGCCGGCGCCCACACAGGCGCTCGCACGAGACCTACTCGTAAGAGAAGTTTCTCCGGCCGAATTGTTGCGGGAGCAAAAAATTCCGGATAGCGAGGCAGAGTCACGACCATACACCATGGAGATATACTAGATGAGTGCTAAAGAGCTTGTAGACCGAGCTAAACAGGATGCCCTCGATAACTTCGCACATGCGATCTTCCCAATCTACCGATTCGATGCAGGCAGAGACCCAGTACATATTGGAACCTGCTTTGGCATTGAGCATTGCAAGAGACAGTTCCTGATCACTGCGGCGCATGTCATTGATCATCAATCTGTTGGGCAGCTTGCACTTGGAACCACTTCGGACAATTCTTTCGTGTCCATTGTGGGCGAATGGCACGTTTCCACGCCAGACGTAGCTGGCCGTGCCGAGGATC
>NZ_JBFULO010000859.1:0-610 GCF_054049855.1 Stenotrophomonas sp. P5_B8
ATCCCGCTGGGCCCGGCCCCGACCGCTGCTGTGGTTGCCCCGGCTCCGGTGGCGCCGAGCTGCGCAGACATGGATGACGACGGTGACGGCGTCAACAACTGCGACGACAAGTGCCCGGATTCGCAGCCGGGTCAGACCATCGGTCCGGACGGTTGCCCGGTGCCGGTCTCCATCGACCTGAAGGGTGTGAACTTCGACTTCGACAAGGCGACCCTGCGTCCGGACGCCGTGGCGATCCTGAGCGAAGCCACCGAGATCCTGAAGCGTTACCCGGATCTGCGCGTTGAAGTTGCCGGTCACACCGACTCGAAGGGTACCGACGCTTACAACCAGAAGCTGTCGGAGCGTCGCGCCACCACCGTGTATGACTACTTGACCAAGAACGGCGTGTCCGCTTCGCGTCTGGTGGGTCCGATCGGCTACGGCGAGAGCCGTCCGATTGCACCGAACACCAACCCGGATGGTTCGGACAACCCGGAAGGTCGTGCAAAGAACCGTCGTACCGAGCTGAACGTCCAGAACTAATCCTTCTGGTAGTACAGCCTCAGAAGAGGGCCCGGCATTGCCGGGCCCTTTTTTTTTGCCTGTTCTTCTCCAAAAGCCAAAAGCT
>NZ_JBFULO010000860.1:0-607 GCF_054049855.1 Stenotrophomonas sp. P5_B8
ACGTCACCCCGTTGGTCGATGTAATGCTGGTGTTGTTGATCATCTTCATCGTGACCGCCCCGATGGTGTCCTTGCCCATTCCGGTCAACTTGCCGCAACGCACCACCAGCGTGGTGCCGCCCACCGAGCCACCGGCGCCGATCGAGCTGCGCGTGGATGCGTCCAACCAGGTCACCTGGAACGGGCAGGGGGTGCCGGTCGCCTCCCTGCAGGCACGCATGCAGGACCAGGCACAGGCACACGCCGGCAACCTGCCGGAGCTGCGTATCGCCACCGACCCTGACGCCGAGTATGAGGTGATGGCCAMGGTGCTGGCGGCTGCCAGCAACGCGCACCTGGAGCGCATCGCCTTCGTGCGTCCCTGACCACGGTCGTGGCCTGTCCGTGCGGACGGGCCACGCTTTCATGGCACGACGGGCAATCCAGCTTGGTGCAGGATGCAGCGGATGGTTTTTCCAGGTAACAGGCCCGGCGGCCCCATCRCCATGCCCAACCTCACGCCGTTGGTGGATGTGATGTTGGAGGTGCTGGTGGTGGTCGTGGCCACGTTCCCGATGCTGCAGCGGCCGTTGGTCCTCCCATTGCCACAGGCCACATGGTGCGGTCC
>NZ_JBFULO010000861.1:0-605 GCF_054049855.1 Stenotrophomonas sp. P5_B8
CCATGGATGGCGCCCACGAGCCTCCAGGGATGGATTTACGGCGTGTCCCGCCACCCCACTCCCACCAGCCCAGCCCGACAAACGCGCGTACACGCACCGCTTTTGATCTATCGCTTCCAGCTGAAGAAAACAAAAAAAGGCGGCGCCCGAGGGCGCCGCCTTACTTCCATTCAACGRCTTGGAGAGAGTAAGCCGTAGATCAGAAACGCTGCTGGTACTTCATGTACATGTAACGGCCGATGTCGAAGCCACCGTAGTAGGTGAAGCTGCTGTTGGGCTGGCTGTACATGATCGGACCCTGGTGGTCGAACACGTTGTTGATACCCATCGACACCGTGCCGTTCCACGGCAGGATGTAGCGCATCTGGATGTCGTGGAAGGTGTTCGAACCCACCTTGTTGATGCCCTGGTTGCCCGTGTACGGCGAGCTGAAGCCCGGGTTGCTGCACTCGGTGGCATAAGCGCAGTTTTCCTGCATGCTCGAGTAGTAGCGTGCCGTCCAGCCCAGGCCGACGTTACCGTACTGCCAATCCAGGTTCAGGTTGGAACGCACGCGGAAGTTGCCTTCCCAGCCGGCGTACTGGCGCACCGGCGTGGTGTCGGCG
>NZ_JBFULO010000862.1:0-605 GCF_054049855.1 Stenotrophomonas sp. P5_B8
ACTCCAGGAAGGCATGCTCTTCCACTACCTGATGGCCGACAAGGGCGACCCCTACCTCATCTGGAGCATCTACAACGTCGAGGATCGAGCCACTCTGGACGCCTATGTGGATACCTTCAACCAAGTCATCGCGCGCCACGACATCCTGCGCACCTGCCTGCGCTGGGAGAATCTGCGCGATCCTGTCCAGGTGGTGGTGAGGGAAGCCAAGGTCCAGGTCGAAGACGTCGATCTCGACCCGGGCGACGGGGATCTCATCGAGCAGATGAAGACACGCTTCAGCCCTACCCACTACCGGCTTGACCTGCGGACGGCACCACTGGTGAAACTGCTGGTCGCCAACGATCCGCATAGCGGCCGGCTGATTGTCATGCAGCTCATGCACCACCTCACCACTGACCGGACGACAGGTGACGTGGTGACCTCGGAGATCATCGCGATCATGACTGGGCAGGCGCAGAGCCTGCCAACGCCGGTTCCCTACCGCAACTTCGTCGCCCATGTGAAGTCAAGCCAGCAGGACAGTCGACCCGATGCATTCTTCAAGCAGATGCTGGGGGACGTACAGCGCACCACTGCGCCATTCGGCCTGCTCAACGTGCACC
>NZ_JBFULO010000863.1:0-602 GCF_054049855.1 Stenotrophomonas sp. P5_B8
TCGCTAGACATCCAAGCAGCCAAGCGTTGAGCTGCCAAAGGCTTTTGCGTGGAAGCCGCACAGCCGCGCAGGCCGCGATAGTGTTGCTACACAACTGCCTCACAATGACACTTTCGGAGAAGCCGCCAGTCATCCGCCGCGCTGCTATTGCCTTGAAGACATGTTTCTTGTCCTGGCTAAAGACCATGATCGAACTGCGATGCACGGGATCGATGTCATCGAACGCTGAGGGAGAGCTGACAGTAAGTAGGTCGTCGCGGAGTACCAAGTTGGTCTGATGATAACGGGATCCAAGGACCTCTTCGGCACGCCAAATCCTTAAACTTTTGCGGTGGTAGTTCGCCGGAGGAAGTCGGATGGGGGTGGCGAGGACTCCCCATAGCGCCGTACAAACGATTTGGTCGTTCTTTACTCGGCCAACATCGCTCAGGTAGGCAGAGCGGAATGTGATCTCCTTGAGCTTGTCGACATCGTCCGGAGAGCAAATGTCCCTCGCGTTGGCGGCGAGCCGTGCCGCTGCCTGGCTGTTAGAAGCAATTGCCTCGATCTGAGCCACCGCGCGCGCTGCGACTCGTTCGGCGCTTTCGCTGTCGTAGTAGTAG
>NZ_JBFULO010000864.1:0-602 GCF_054049855.1 Stenotrophomonas sp. P5_B8
GGATCGAACCGCCGACCACCTGCATGCCATGCAGGCGCTCTCCCAGCTGAGCTATGGCCCCACGATGCTGGAGGCCGAATTCTACGCGGATGTGAAGCGCGCGCCAAGTCTTTTTTCTGCAATAGCGAAGAAAAAAGCACGCGAATCGGTAGTGCCGAGCCATGCTCGGCAACCGCAGCAATGCAGACGCGGATCACCGCGAATGCACCCCAACAAAAGAGGCTCCTCTCCCAATGGAGGCGAGCGTCCTGTTGCAACGGCCGCAGCGGATTGAGCGCGGCCATCTGCGTGTGCCTCGGTGATGCGGGTGCACCGTGGATATGGTGCGTTGTCTTCGTTCGAGCATGCCGCGCGCGTGAGGGCCCCGCCAGCAGCCGGTAGGCCCCTGGCGCAAATGTCCCCCGGCCTGGCGGCCTCCTCCTTTATTTTGCCCAGGAGCCCACCGGCCGCTACGGGGCTCGGCTTGCGGTACAGGCGGGGAGCAAGGCTTCTCCGACTTCCGTCGGTGGGTCGGGCTCAGGGGCGCCATGCTCTTGGAGGCGAAATAAAGGGGGAGGGGGCGGCGGCAGGCCGACGCCGGAGGACATTCGCCGGAAAGGGTA
>NZ_JBFULO010000865.1:0-602 GCF_054049855.1 Stenotrophomonas sp. P5_B8
GGTCAAGCCGGGCCAGTGGATCCTGCAGAACGCAGCCAATGGCGCGGTCGGCAAGGCACTGGCGATGCTGGCCAAGGCGCGGGGCGTGCACTGCGTAAACCTAGTGCGGCGTGATGCGGGCGTGGCCGAGATGGACGCGTTGGGCATCGAGCACACCGTGTCGACTGCACAGTCGGACTGGATGGCGAAGGTGCAGGCCAAGACCGGCGACCAGCCCATCGTCGCGGCGGTGGATTCGGTTGGCGGCCGCGCCAGCAGCGAGTTGATGACCCTGCTCGGTGATGGCGGCACGCTGGTGTCCTTCGGGTCGATGACTGGCGAGCCGATGCAGCTCAACTCGGGCGATGTGATCTTCAAGCAGGCCACGGTGAAGGGCTTCTGGGGCAGCAAGGTCAGCCAGGCGATGGCGCCGGAAGACAAGCGCCGCCTGGTCGGCGAACTGCTGCAGCTGGCCGCACGCGGCGGGCTGAGCCTGCCGGTGGATGCGGTATTCGGCCTCGATGACGTGGCTGCCGCGGCCAAGGCCAGCCTGGAGCCGGGCCGCAACGGTAAGGTGCTGCTGCGCCCGTGAACCGCGCGTAGAGCCGACCGTTGGTCGGCTG
>NZ_JBFULO010000866.1:0-598 GCF_054049855.1 Stenotrophomonas sp. P5_B8
GACGCAACGCTGCGGCTGGTGTGGCTACAAGTTGCGGGCCGCATGGCTGCATTGCCAGGGCGCTATCTGCCGCGTGAGCTCCGGGAAACTGCTGCGAGCACGCGAAGATGACTGCCTACAAAACCTTGGGCCACTCACCCAGGATGAGCATGAGGTTAGATCAGAGGGCAGGATGAGCATGCTCGGGAAGAAAGAAGTCTCTCGTGTAAGGACCCCATGGATGTAGGAGGCTATCGATCGGCAGTCCGAGGCGAGCTGACGTTCGTCTGACCATGGAGAGGGTCGGCGGGTGCTCTCGACGTAGGTATGTCATGAACTCATGACGTGGCAGCCCTTCGAACCGGTAGCGCTCTCTTTTCTCAAGCCAGACGTAGCAGATGAGTCTATGGATGAAGCTCTTGATCGCTCCCACTTGATAGTCACCAGTCCGGAACATGGAGCTATCGACTAGTTCGACTAGATCCAGCGCATACTCCTCATGGACAACTGCTACGCGCGCAGAAGGATGAACCTGATCAAAGCGCGTCCCGCAGGCGCGACATGAATCAGCATACGCGGGGCCCCCAAGCGGCCTTGCGCCGCACTCTAAGCACTGATT
>NZ_JBFULO010000867.1:0-597 GCF_054049855.1 Stenotrophomonas sp. P5_B8
CTCAATAACCAGGTCGCCCGATTGAGCTGACAATGGATTATTATTCAGATAGAAGATCCAGTTGCCCGCCTTCGCTGACGGCGACATGAAGTCACAGGCTTGAACCATCGTATCCGAATCAATGTCATAGCAAAGCGGCTGAACTTTAAGTCCGTGACCTTTAAACAACGGGCTAATGTCCCCGGCTATGCAGACATCGTCTGCGTCCACGTACAGCCCTCCCTCAACGTGCAGGAAGCACAATCGGAAATAATCAGCCTGCATCGCAGGATGGTAACAGCGCCTGTAAGCTGAAAGGTGCAACGGGCTGAGATGCTTTTCAATGTAAGCAGCAGCTCCATCCGCATCGAACAGTCGGTGGGCATAGCCTGCTTTTTGCCAATAAATCCAAGATTCAATGCACTGAAGTACGTCGGGCGGCAGGTTCTGGAAGTCGTGCCAAAACTGAACGATAGTCCTAGGCGTGCCGTCCACCTGCGAAACAGGCGAAGGCTTGGGCGGCTGGCGATGAATGATGCCCTTGATGTAGTCCGAACGCTGCCGATGATGATCCGGCGTGTCTGCTTCAAGCGCCATGAGGCGGCCTCGAGATGGGAT
>NZ_JBFULO010000868.1:0-597 GCF_054049855.1 Stenotrophomonas sp. P5_B8
CAATTCTTCAACGACCTTCTGGATGAGCGCCTGCGCGCCCTGGTGCGTGTTGAGACTCAAGGCCTCCAGCAAGAGCTGGTTCGCGCCGCACTGACCCAGGCGATGCCGTCCGGCGCGGTGGTGCCGTGAGATTCAGGCCAAAGGATGCCTTCAGTCCTTCACCGGGCTATCAACTGCTGCCGATGCGTTTCAGGCGGCTCCCGTGGGACCCTCAGAAGGCGTTCGTCTCCTCAATGGCGGGCGATTGGCTGCTCATGGGCATGGAGGACCTGCAGCGCTTCGTTTCCCATGAGCTTCCGGCCCAGTCGCCGTTGCTCGCAGACTTGCAGGCCCGGCACCTTGCCGTTGCGGATACAAGCCGAAGCTCGCTGGCCCCGTTGCTCAGCCAATACCGAAGCCGAAAGTCCTACTTGGTGGGCGGACCTGCCCTGCACATCTTTGTGGTGTCCTTGCGCTGCCACCACACCTGCAGCTATTGCCAGGTGTCCCGCCAACAGACGACCGCAACCGAGTTCGACATGGCGGGAACACATGCTCGCCATGCCGTAGAGCGGCTATTCGAGTGGCCAAGCCAGGAGCTGACCATTGAGTTCCAAG
>NZ_JBFULO010000869.1:0-595 GCF_054049855.1 Stenotrophomonas sp. P5_B8
ATGCTGATGGCAACTTGGTGTACCTGGGTCGTCGCGATGGACAGATCAAGATTCGCGGCAAGCGTGTCGAGCTCGGTGAGATCGTTCATCATATTACGGCGTTGCTGCCTGGACGGAACGTCAGCATCCAGGTATTGGCAGAGCGGGGCACGGAAATGCTTCTGGCCTTCGTCGACGGCGGCCAGGCGGAACAGACGGCGGACCAGCTCAGGGCCAAGCTCTGGCAACAGCTGCCTCGGCACATGGTGCCGGCACATATCCTGTTCGTGGATACGATGCCTTTGACGCCCAACGGCAAGGTCTGCAGGACCTCGCTGCTTGAGTACTTCCAGGAGCACCAGCAGACGTTCGCACCGTCAGCCCTTGAACTGGATCCGATCCAGGAGCTCATCGCCGAGGTGTGGAGGAAGCTACTGCACGCGAAGATCAGTCGTCTGGATGATGACTTCTTCTCGCTGGGTGGCGATTCGATCCTGTCGATCCAGGCGGTCGCCGAGCTTCGCCAGGCGGGCATGGACGTATCCGTTGCCGACATTTTCAAATACCCCAGCCTGCGGCAACTGGCGCATCACCTGTCGGAAACTGAGAAGAGGAT
>NZ_JBFULO010000870.1:0-593 GCF_054049855.1 Stenotrophomonas sp. P5_B8
ACGCGAGCTTACAKGGAYGTACTTGCAGCGTGTCCCGCGAACCCACACACCCCCACCCTCGACAGTTGGCTGGTGGCCTTGGCGGAGCGAAGCGGGAGAAGCGGGAGAAGCGGGAGAAGCGTCGGCTTGTTGGGTTGGCTCTGCCGCGCGGTGAAGCATCAGGCTTCATGCGATGGATTTGAAAGCAATGCAATTGCAGGCCAACCCGTGCGCGCAAAGGCAATGCGGGGTTACTCCTCCACTGCGCGGCAGCGCTGTCTCCCAACCCAACTACGTGCTGGCAAAGGACACGGTGCTTGGCCCTCATCTATACGAAGCGATGTCTCGATAGTGAGGGGTGTTCTTCCACTGCGCAGCAGCGCTGGCCCCCAACCCAAGTACGTGCTGGCAAAAGGCACGGTGCTCGGCCTTCATCTATACGAAGCGATGTCCCGATGTAGTGCGGCAGCATCTGGGCAAAGAGCCAGCGCAAGCGCCTGACGTTTTTCCGTGCCGAGGCCACCAGCCAACTGTCTGGGGCGGGGGGGTGTGAGTTCGCGGGACCGTCGTACGCCATGGATGGCGTACGCGAGCCTCCAGGGATGGATTCACGG
>NZ_JBFULO010000871.1:0-590 GCF_054049855.1 Stenotrophomonas sp. P5_B8
GCCTTGCGCGGCCCAGGATTGAGCTTGGCCAGGCCGCGGCCGCCGCTGGCGACGTCCTCCTCGGCCTGTGGCATAGAAGTACTCATCGCTGCCTCCATACGGCCACAGGCCGTCAGGGTGAGGGTCAAGAAGAGCGCGCTGAATGTTCGATTCATCCGCCATCCTTGTTTGATCAGCAGGAAAGGTTCAGTTGAAATGGAGAAGGGCACACAAACTACCAAGGCCTACCGTGGCTGCGGGAGACGTCCACAACCAGCCTCCGCCTATCATTCCGCATGCGCGGAGAATATCCGCAAACCTTCCAGATTCTAGAACGCCTCAAACTCCGGCTCAGTGCATGCAGAATAGATAACTTGGCAGCCCATGCCTCCGCCCGTCTGACACTGATTCAGTGCAATGCGCTTTGACTCGTCCTGCGTGGCGGAACGTGCAAACGAAGTGCCACCTTTACCCGAGGTTGGAACTGCTGCGACAGCACATTGATTCTTGTAGGAGAACGCTGCTTTACAGTTTTTACCGCCACTTTGTGAACAAAGCGCTACGGCGTCCTTCTCTGCCGCGCCCTTGCTTCGTCGCCCGTTGGCAGCACC
>NZ_JBFULO010000872.1:0-588 GCF_054049855.1 Stenotrophomonas sp. P5_B8
GCTGTCAGTTGCGTAGAGCCGTGAATTGCGTGAGGTGGGGGCGTTGAACTGCGTCGTCAATCCGTCCGTTTGATGCAATAGATTGGAAAGGGAAAGTGTTAGTTTGCTTTTCTTGTCCAGCTTGAGGGTCGCGTAGACATCGAGCGTGCGCCCAGGCGAAGTTCCCGTGCTCCAGAATTCGCTGACCCGGGTGAAGCTCTTGCCGCTATAGGAAAAGTCAAAGCCCGTTGAAAAACTATCTGAAGCAACCCACTCCGCCCCTATCGTTCCGCTGAAGGGTGTCTGGGTAGCTAGGTGGTTGTCGGGGCCCGGCACGCTGTCGACGCTCGACCAGTTGCGAGTCAGGTTGCCGTGGAACTGAATGTTTTCGTCGGTTTTGATCAGGTCCTGCAGCGAGAATTTTGCCTCCAGCGTAATGCCATGGGTGCGAGCCTGTCCTGCATTGACCGGCATCGATATCCAGATGCCGTCCTGCTCGAACAGTCTGTTGATGGTCACCTCGTCTATCCGACGCGCGTAAGCGCTGAGGCTGATCATCGCGTTCTCGCCAAAATAACGCTCGTAGGCTGCGTCCACGCCCCAGGCGAT
>NZ_JBFULO010000873.1:0-587 GCF_054049855.1 Stenotrophomonas sp. P5_B8
CTTCTCAGCAAGCTCTCGGCAGTAAAGGGTTTCGGAGTGGTAGTGGAGACTCCTGCAGATGTCATGGCAATTTCCTTGATTTCCTTCGTGCTTCTTGCGCTTGCGCACGCGCAGAGCGAGGTGGCTAGGATAGCGGTGATGAGTAGTCTTGATGAAAGGAATTTCGACATTGACTTTCCCTGCTGACCGTTTGAATCGGTCAAGTTGATTTCCGACCAAGCTCGCGGTAAAGATACTTCCTTCCGTTCCTGTGGCCACGGCGCGGTGTCTTCGCCGAGTCTAYGACCCATAAGCTGAGGTGTGCCCGGTCTCTTTGATAGGGCATGATTATCCGTTGCACTGGCCTGCATCGCGAGATTGCAGGACTGCGCCTCTTAATCCACGGTCACATGCCGAACGCAGGCATGTGCGATTTCCTGGGGCGAGGTCGACGCCTCTCCGATCCTGTCCACGATGACGCTCATGCTGTCGCGCTGAAACTGCTCGTAGGCAACTCTGCCGTGCTCGCCGCGTACAGTCTCGCGTACGAAGCCCTGGGCTTGGAGGTCAGATGCGAACCGATCAAAGTCGATCTGGCATATGCCCGA
>NZ_JBFULO010000874.1:0-583 GCF_054049855.1 Stenotrophomonas sp. P5_B8
GGCGTTGACGCAGGTCTGCCCATTGTTGAACAGGCGGCCTTTGACGCAGGTCGCCACCGCCAGATCCAGGTCGGCATCGTCCAATACCAGATAAGCATCGTTGGAACCCAGCTCAAGCACCGTCTTCTTGAGCGCCGCGCCGGCCTTGGCGGCCACCGTGCGCCCTGCCGCTTCGCTCCCGGTCAGTGTCACCGCGCGCACCAGATCGTTTTCCACGATGTCGTTGGATTGGTCGTGGCTGATCAAAAGTATGCCGAACAGCCCTTTGGGCAGCCCGGCACTTTCGTAGATGTCACGCAGCAGCAACCCACTGCCGGTGCAGCTCTCGGCATGCTTGAGCAGGACGCCATTGCCGGCCATCAGGCTGGCGATGGAGTAGCGGATCGCCTGGTAGGCCGGGAAGTTCCACGGCTGGATGCCGTAAATCACGCCGATCGGCGCGTGGGTGACGATGCCTGTGGCGCCCTCCACATCGCGCTCCTCATCGGCCAGAACAACAGGCCCCTGCTTGGCGGTGTAGTCACAGATGCTGGCACACAGCTCGACTTCAGTACGGCTGTCTTCAATTAGCTTGCCGACCTCG
>NZ_JBFULO010000875.1:0-583 GCF_054049855.1 Stenotrophomonas sp. P5_B8
GTTCAAGGACGTGTTCCTTGGCGCCGAAAAGCGCAGCTACGTGCGCGCCGCCGACGTCCAGCGCTGCCTGCGTGCCGGTGGCAAGCACAACGACCTGGATCAGGTCGGTTACACCGCGCGCCATCACACCTTCTTTGAAATGCTGGGCAACTGGTCGTTCGGCGATTACTTCAAGAAGGATGCCATCGCCTGGGCCTGGGAGCTGCTGACCCAGGTCTGGAAGCTGCCGGCCGACCGGCTGCTGGTCACGGTCTACCAGACCGATGACGAGGCCTACGCGCTGTGGCGCGACATGGTCGGCATTCCGGAAGACCGGATCGTGCGCATCGKTGACAACAA
Organism: Stenotrophomonas sp. P5_B8; assembly: GCF_054049855.1. Classification (NCBI taxonomy): domain Bacteria; kingdom Pseudomonadati; phylum Pseudomonadota; class Gammaproteobacteria; order Lysobacterales; family Lysobacteraceae; genus Stenotrophomonas; species Stenotrophomonas sp. P5_B8. The sequence goes on from NZ_JBFULO010000875.1 coordinate 340, forward strand.
GGGCGCACCGTTCGCCTCGGACAACTTCTGGCAGATGGCCGAAACCGGCCCGTGCGGTCCGTGCACCGAGATCTTCTACGACCACGGCGACCACATCGCCGGTGGCCCGCCGGGCTCGCCGGACGAGGATGGCGACCGCTTCATCGAAATCTGGAACCTGGTGTTCATGCAGTTCGACCGCCAGCCCGACGGCACCCTCGTGCCGCTGCCGGCGCCGTGCGTGGACACCGGCATGGGCCTGGAG
>NZ_JBFULO010000876.1:0-574 GCF_054049855.1 Stenotrophomonas sp. P5_B8
GTTGTTGACTAGCTTTCCGGTCGACGGTCGAGACTTGGAAGTCCTCGCAAGCCGCCCCTAGGCCTGCGCCGAGAACAGAAGGCCTTTGGTACAGAGGTGCTACGTTTTGCGGGTCAAGTAGTCCTGAAGCGCTTCGTCTCCGGCTTTCCCTTTCGTAAGCACTGATCAAGGTTGCAGGGGGGGCGTTGCAAAGGATCTTTAAGTGATGAGGCAGCGGATCTCTAACGGGGTATTAGCATTTCGATCTTTTTCGAGGCGCGCTTGTTGTCCTCGATTGAGATGGCAAATTCATTGCTCAGATCATTCAGCGAAAAGAACCATCGATCAAATGTCGGCTTGATGGTAGGCATGTCAAGTTCAACATGACCGCCAGGGAGCGGCTTTCCGCAAATGCAGAAGAATACGAGGCGGAACCAAGGCTTTTGCGAATCGCAARACAATAGCCAGTGAGGCCACTGCATGTCCAAGTCCCTGATGAATCTGACTACTTCCGGAATTTCGACGAGTTCGCGAGGGTCCTCGCAATAGCCATCAATTGATATTTCCAACTTATCTTTAGCTACTAGAATTACCT
>NZ_JBFULO010000877.1:0-562 GCF_054049855.1 Stenotrophomonas sp. P5_B8
CCTTTGTACGGGGCCCGCATTGGCATTCGTGGGAGCTGAACCGACAGGAGTTCAAGGCTCTAGGCGTTCAGCCCAAGAAGCTGAAGCTCGCGGTTGCTTTTACTCAGGCTCGGGAATTTGATGCCTGCTTGCGGTGGTACTGCAATGCTAGGAACATAGTGTTAGGTGCCCATAGCATCACTTACCCGGAGCGGGGGCTACTTCTGTGATCGAACCATCTGAAATTTACCCAATTCTCCAAGGTGCGTTCGAGGCATTCACGGAACGTGACAGCCTCTGCGTGCCGACGCACTGTATTTATCCGTCCGGCGAGTTTGTACGAGTCAACGTCTACGGAAGTGGTCAATCATTTGTCGTGTCGGACGAAGGTCGGGCCGTTCGAGAGATTGAACTCGTCGGCGAAGTCATTGAGTCTCCTGACAGTCTGATCAAGAGCACGCTGAAGCAGCTGGGAGTCACATCGCGAAATGGCGTGATCCGTAGCAGGAGCGTGAGTAGGGAAGAACTCCCGTTTGCGATTGCCTGCGTCGCTAATGCGTCCAAGGGGTCGTCTGAGTGGCTG
>NZ_JBFULO010000878.1:0-561 GCF_054049855.1 Stenotrophomonas sp. P5_B8
CTTTACGCCCAGTAATTCCGAGTAACGCTTGCACCCTTCGTATTACCGCGGCTGCTGGCACGAAGTTAGCCGGTGCTTATTCTTTGGGTACCGTCAGAACAACCGAGTATTAATCGACTGCTTTTCTTTCCCAACAAAAGGGCTTTACAACCCGAAGGCCTTCTTCACCCACGCGGTATGGCTGGATCAGGCTTGCGCCCATTGTCCAATATTCCCCACTGCTGCCTCCCGTAGGAGTCTGGACCGTGTCTCAGTYCCAGTGTGGCTGATCATCCTCTCAGACCAGCTACGGATCGTCGCCTTGGTGGGCCTTTACCCCGCCAACTAGCTAATCCGACATCGGCTCATCTATCCGCGCAAGGCCCGAAGGTCCCCTGCTTTCACCCGAAGGTCGTATGCGGTATTAGCGTAAGTTTCCCTACGTTATCCCCCACGAAAAGGTAGATTCCGATGTATTCCTCACCCGTCCGCCACTCGCCACCCATAAGAGCAAGCTCTTACTGTGCTGCCGTTCGACTTGCATGTGTTAGGCCTACCGCCAGCGTTCACTCTGAGCCAGGA
>NZ_JBFULO010000879.1:0-558 GCF_054049855.1 Stenotrophomonas sp. P5_B8
GACCAGGACCAGGACCAGAAGCGCGAGCGCAATGCCCAGCAGGGTAGCCAGGACGAAGAAGAATAAGCCGTCCGCTGTACCGCATTCCGCAAAGGCCCGGCCCTCTGGTCGGGCCTTTGCATGTGTGGGGAGCTGAAGGTCGCTCGCGTATCATGCACGGCCATTCCGCATCGACGTCGTCGGTGCCTCTGCACAGGATTGTCTGCATGTCTGTTGTCTTCCCGCGGTGCACGTTGCTCGCGCTTGCCGTTATCGCTGGCGGCACCGCCAATGCGTCCCCTGCTGGCCGCGCGGCCATCGAGCCCCTGCTCGAACAGAGCCCGGGGGTGACCTTCAGTCAAGGCGTGCAGGAGGGCAAAGCGCAGTTCCGTGGTCGGCTGCAGCAGTTTGCCAACGGCGACACCCTGCTGCGCGTGGGGGACGGCGAGGGCGAACCGGTGATGCTGATCGTGTGCTCGCAATCGGGCTGGATCAATCCGGTTGGCGAGACCGGCAGCGCCACGCCGTTGAGCGGTGAGCAGCTCAAGGCGGTGCGGATGATGCAGTACATGGGCACGC
>NZ_JBFULO010000880.1:0-551 GCF_054049855.1 Stenotrophomonas sp. P5_B8
TGCGGCGATCCTGCGGATTGCCGCGGCGGGTGACCAGTTCCATCGCCGCCAGCTTGGCGACCTGTCGGCTGATGGTCGTGTAATCGCGGCCGAGGCGATCAGCCAGGTCCACCACCCCGATGGGCCCCACCCGCTCGATCATCACCAGCAGCCGGAACAGGGCCTGGTCCAGCTTCACTCCCGCCTCCTGGAGCAGGCGCTCGTCGTTGCGCGGGCGGTTCATGACGCTGGCAATGCCGACCATGGCGAGGTGAAGCGCCTTCAGGTCCGGCGAAATATGTGTATCTTGCACCTTGTTTTTCGACGGCATAGCATCCCCTCCAAGTAAGTGCATATTACACATACCTGGAGAGAGACGATGGGCAACACCCTTGAAGTAGTGATCTGCGGCGCCGGTGCCGCCGGCCTGACCCTGGCCATCGAACTGGCCCGCCGTGGGGTGGCGTTCCGGCTGCTGGAGCAGCGCGAGCAGCCCTTCCATGGCTCGCGCGGCAAGGGCATCCAGCCGCGCAGCCAGGAGATCTTCGAAGACATGGGCATCATCGACCGGC
>NZ_JBFULO010000881.1:0-549 GCF_054049855.1 Stenotrophomonas sp. P5_B8
ATCGGCGCGCCGATCACCCTGCGCGGGCTGGATACCGACAAGGAAGTGATCACCGAAACCACGATCCAACCGGCCAGCCCGGAAGAAGTCGCCGGTACGGTCGCGGTCATGGGCGGCGAAGACTGGCAGATGTGGATCGATGCGCTGCTGGAGGCCGGCGTGCTGGCGGAAGGCGCCACGACCACCGCCTTCACCTATGTCGGCGAAGAGATCACCCAGGCCATCTACTGGAACGGCTCGATCGGCGCGGCCAAGAAGGACCTGGACACCAAGGTGCTGGGCCTGCGCGCGAAGCTGGAGAAGATCGGCGGCGACGCGCGCGTGTCGGTGCTCAAGGCCGTGGTCACCCAGGCCAGCTCAGCCATTCCGACCATGCCGCTGTACCTGTCGCTGCTGTTCAAGGTCATGAAGGCCAAGGGCACCCACGAGGGCTGCATCGAACAGCTCGATACGCTGTACGACATTCTCTACGGCGGCAAGGACGCGGGCACGGCGATCGAGCGCCTGCGCCATGACCTGGTTGCCGACGGCGGTCGCAAGGTCGAACTG
>NZ_JBFULO010000882.1:0-545 GCF_054049855.1 Stenotrophomonas sp. P5_B8
CCTGTCAGCACCGGTCGCACAACTGACGAGGGCGCCTCGCGGCGCCCTCGTCATTCAACTCATTCCCACTCGATCGTCGCCGGCGGTTTCCCCGAGATGTCATAGACAACCCGCGACACCCCCCGCAGCTCATTGATGATCCGGTTGCTCACCGTGCCCAGGAAGTCATACGGCAGGTGCGCCCAATGTGCCGTCATGAAATCGATGGTTTCCACCGCGCGCAGCGCGATCACCCACTCATACGCACGCGCATCACCGACCACGCCCACCGACTTCACCGGCAGGAACACCGCGAACGCCTGGCTGGTCTTGTCGTACAGATCGGCCTTGCGCAGCTCGTCGATGAAGATGGCATCGGCCTTGGCCAGCAGTTCGGCGTATTCGCGCTTCACTTCGCCGAGGATGCGCACGCCCAGGCCCGGGCCCGGGAACGGATGGCGGTAGACCATGCTGCGCGGCAGGCCGAGTTCGACGCCGAGGCGACGCACTTCGTCCTTGAACAGCTCRCGCAGCGGCTCGACCAGGCCCAGCTTCATGTGCTCGGG
>NZ_JBFULO010000883.1:0-544 GCF_054049855.1 Stenotrophomonas sp. P5_B8
CGACGTCGATGCTGTCTCCACTGCCGATCCGCTGGACACGTTGGCCAAGGCCCGGATCGAGGCGCATTACTTTCGCCACAACGCGTTTCTCCTGCATGGCCAGCTGCTGMGCGATATCGACCGCATCCGCCACCTGCCGGGTGTGATCGTGCAGGGGCGCTATGACATCATCTGCCCCGCCCGCAGCGCGTGGGACCTGGCCTGTGCCTGGCCCGAGGCCCGGTTGGAGATGGTGTTGTCCGGGCATGGCGCTACCGAACCGGCCACCGCCGACGCGCTGGTGCGTGCGACGGACGATTTCGCCGACCAGATCAGCGGGCCATCGGCGCATTCGATTCAACGTTGAGATGTCGTGACGCGTGGTGGTGATGCGTCTGAAATCGACCTGCAGGAAATGACATGAACCCCTGGATCACCCTGCCCCGTACGTTCTACCAGCGACACCCGACCCAGGTCGCCCCGGACCTGTTGAACAAGCTGCTGGTGCGCGACGACGGCCGCGCCGGCCGCATCGTCGAGGTGGAAGCGTATGCGGGCAGCGAAG
>NZ_JBFULO010000884.1:0-543 GCF_054049855.1 Stenotrophomonas sp. P5_B8
GTGCTGCAGGTGGTCCTGGTGTGCCCGATTACCTTATAGCTTCCCCTGCGTTGCAGCCRGGCGCGGCGTATTTCGGATACGTCTTCCGTCAGGCTTGCGACGTGCATGACATGTGTTACGGCACGGCAGGATCGGACAAGCACCAATGCGACGAAAGGCTGCGTGACGACATGATCGCGCAAGCCCAGCAAAGTATGGGCGATTCTGCCTTTGTGGCGTTCGGCGTGTTCGTCGTCGGACAGGCCACCGCATACGCCAAATTCCTGCAGTGGGAGTGGGTTGAGCCGTGGACGTCCCTGCCTGCATTCATCAAGGCGCAGGAAGAAGCCTTCTGTCGGCAGGACAGCGGCATCTTCAAGGGATTGTGTGGATGACGCTCCGGGTTGCCAATTTAAAAGGAAAGAGGGCGGCGTCGATGGGTGCGGTTGTCGTTCTCGGCATCGCCGGTCTTGGTTGCTGGCAGTGGTTGTCCACACGGGATGGAACGGAAGCTGAGCTCGCGACCCAATTCGAATCCTTGAATGATTATGCGCAAGCGGACCG
>NZ_JBFULO010000885.1:0-539 GCF_054049855.1 Stenotrophomonas sp. P5_B8
GTGGGGGGGTGATTGCAACCATACGCCCGAGAGGTCACGTTCGGGAAGGGGCCCCCCGGAAGAGCGCTCAGTCCGCACGTCTAAATTGAAACCGTTCCTGCTGTCCGTCGAGTGAATGGGGCGCAGCGCTCGTTCCTGGCATGCTACTCCGCATCTTCCCAGCACCTAGAGGGTCGCTGTCGACTGATCTCATCGCGGCGTTGACACCTCCGGGGCTTGGCTTACTCCAAGTGCTAGCAGGGCCGCGGCATCTGATGCTCGCTGGATTAGAGGCAATCCCCTAGCCAACGAGGCATCTCTTTGGCTCTCGTGCCCTAAAAGACAAAGACGACCATCTTCTCGGCAGGCGCGCCGGGCGGGGCAGGCACCGAGCTCAGCAAGCGCTCAAACTCTGCAGTGTCCGAGTGGTGGAGCACCAACGGATGGTAGTCGGTGCAACTTGCGGACGGCACTCGGCCTGATGTATCCAGATGGCAGCTGTTGACGATTGTGATGCTTATCCGCAGCTCTTCCTCATGGGCCTGCGCATGCAACGCAGC
>NZ_JBFULO010000886.1:0-529 GCF_054049855.1 Stenotrophomonas sp. P5_B8
GCTCGGTCCGCTGCTGCACTTCACCGCCGAACCGAACGTGGAGCGCGCCATTTTCATTGCCGCCCCGCACAAGGGCACCGACATCGCCGGCAACCGTGTCGGGCGTCTGATCGGCCGGCTGGTGCGCCTGCCGATCACCCTGCTGGGCAAGTTCGAGGATGTGTTCCAGACATTGCAGCAGGCCGAAACGCAGTCCGCACAGCAGACCAAACTGCAGATCCCCAACAGCATCGACAACCTCAAGGCCAGCGATCCGTTCGTCAAGGCCGCCGGCGCGCTGCCGATCGAGCCGGGCCTGAAGTACCACTCGATCATCGCCCAGCGCAAACCGGACGTGCCGCTGCAGCAGTCCGACGATGGCCTGGTGCCGTACTGGAGCGCGCATCTGGACGGGGCGGTATCGGAGAAGGTGATCATCTCCGGGCACAGCGTGCAGGAAACCCCGCAGGCCGTGCTGGAGATCCGCCGCATCCTGCGCGAGGACCTCAAGGACGTCGGGCACTGAGGCAGCACCGTCGCGTCGGCGATC
>NZ_JBFULO010000887.1:0-525 GCF_054049855.1 Stenotrophomonas sp. P5_B8
CCCCTGCTGCTTCAATTCGACGATGAGGTTCTGCCCCACCAGGCCTGCGGCGCCGGTCAAGACGATCTTGTCATTCTTGTTTGCCATGGACGAACTCTGGAAATGTTGGGAGAACGGGATCAGCGCTTGTACGCCACGACCAGGGCCTGTTTGCCGAGGAAGCGCCACGCCAATGGGATACGCAGGTACAGCGACACCAGCCACGGCGCCTGCGGCAGCCGGCTCTTGGTGGTGTAGGGAAGGAACCTGGGTACGACGACCTTGGGATCCAACCCAGCCATCAGGACGCCTTCGACCAGGCTGCGATCGCTGAGCGCGGTGTGGTGATCGAAGTAGTCCCAGTACTCGTCGTACAGGAAGCGGATGTTCGGCTGCAGAATGATCACGCGGCCGCCGGGGCGAAGCATGCGTGCGCTCTCGCGCAGCGTCTGCAGGACCAGGTCCTTGCTTGGCAGGTGTTCAAGGAAGTTGCTCATGAACACCGCATCGACGCTGCCGCTGGGGATGGAGCTCACCGCCGTGCAG
>NZ_JBFULO010000888.1:0-519 GCF_054049855.1 Stenotrophomonas sp. P5_B8
GATGTGACCCGCGCCAACGACATCACCGTGCGCTACCTCGACCGCCAGGGCCAGCCCCAGGAGCTGACCACCGATGGCGTGCTGGCCGTGTGCATCCAGCACGAGATGGACCACCTGGACGGCAAGCTGTTCATCGACTACCTCTCGCCGCTCAAGCGCGAGATGGTGCGCAAGAAGCTGGCCAAGCAGCGCAAGCACGTTGCCTGAGATGGCCACGGGCACGGCCGCGCGGGCTGACCGCGCGCCGCACCCGGTTGTTCGGCGCCGGTCACCGGCGCCGTTTTACTTTCTGCAAGTGGGGTTGCCATGAAGATTGTCTTTGCCGGTACGCCGGAGTTCGCCGTGTCCTCGCTGCGCGTGGCGGCGCGCCACCATGAAGTGGTGGCCGTGTACACCCAGCCGGACCGCCCGGCCGGACGCGGGCGCGGGCTGATGCCCTCGCCGGTGAAGCTGGAGGCGATCGCGCGTGGCATCCCGGTGTTCCAGCCGGAAACCCTCAAGACCCCCGAAGCCCAGCAG
>NZ_JBFULO010000889.1:0-518 GCF_054049855.1 Stenotrophomonas sp. P5_B8
GAGCCAGAGCGACTGCTCTCCCAGGAGGAAATCCAGAAGATTTTTGCTCCTGAGACCTTTATCCCGTGGGCCAAAAAGTATCCGCACCGTTTGTGGTGTCCGCTGATCGCGCTCTACACAGGTGCCCGCATCAACGAGATTGCCCAGCTCAAAGCCAGCGACATCGTCCAGGACCAAGGGGTTTGGTGCTTCTCGATCCAAAAGACAGTGGATGCAGATTTAGCGCGGAGCACCGGCAAACGCTCTCGGCAGAAGCTCAAAGGCAAGAGTGCCGTCCGCAAAGTGCCCATCCACAGCAGCCTGATTGAGGCAGGCTTCCTGGACTTCTTAGCCGACATCAAAGCTTGCGGGCACCCTCGCCTCTTCCCCAACCTGTCAGCGGGCATCTGTCGCGAGACCGGAGAGCCCAACGGCCGCTATAGCCAAGGATTCGTCAATCAGTTCGGCAAATATATGAAAGAGCTAGGCTTCGGAAAAGGCATTGGCTCCCATGCCTTCCGCCATACGCTTGCCACTGA
>NZ_JBFULO010000890.1:0-518 GCF_054049855.1 Stenotrophomonas sp. P5_B8
GTCAAGCTCCTTGGCTACTGGGCCTTCTTCCGCCGGCGATTCATCTGAGAGTCGCAGACGACCGGGCGGTCCTGCGGTGGGCGGTCGAACGCATGATGCAAGAAATGCGCGAATCGAAGCCAGGAGGAATGCTCCTGGCCCAAAATCTTGCCCAGACCATGCTCGTCCATGCCCTGCGGGCACATCTTAGTGAGGCAGGCGCTAGCGGGGCGGGTTTGCTGGCCGCGCTGGCTGACCCGCGGCTGAGCCGAGCGCTCCGGGCTATTCACGCTCACCCAGCGAGGAAATGGACGTTGCGCAGCCTTGCGGCCGAGGCCGGGATGTCCAGGACTGTCTTCGCCACCCAATTCCGGGCTGCAATGGGGGAGACCGCAATGCTGTATCTGACACGCTGGCGAATGGCTCTGGCCTGCGACCAGCTCGAGCACTCCAGGGAGTCGGTCGCTCAGGTGGGATCTTCGCTTGGATACGATTCAATTAGTGCGTTTTCGACTGCCTTTAAGCGCGTCTTAGGCATC
>NZ_JBFULO010000891.1:0-517 GCF_054049855.1 Stenotrophomonas sp. P5_B8
CAGGCCGTTCCGGCGTTAYGYGCTGCCGGCCAGCGGCCGGCACYACCGGGCTATGGGCCGCATTTGCGCCCCTTTTAAAACTGTGACCTCGAACTTTCCCGATACGCGGGCGTACTGACGCGCAATGTGTGTGCCTCAAGCGGAAACCTTGCCATTGCTTGCTTCTGCAACCAACGCGGCGGGATCTGCGGTGGGTCGCTTTCAGAAAAAATGTGACATGGAACACTCAAGTTAGGACCGCCCAGCGCCGTTATCCCGAGAGAGCGATGACGCCATCGTCACGCGGCCCCGCCCCATCCGCACTCGCAACGCCTTTCGCCCAGCACCCCACGGCTGTGCGCCACCGCCCTGCCCGGAGTTCACACCATGAAGTGGTTCCACAATCTGCCCATCGCCCGAAAGCTGGCGGTGGGGTTTACGCTCACGACCCTGATGACCGTCATCCTGGGCGTATTCGCCCTGGTCCGCCTCAACGGCGCCAATGCAGAACTGGCCGCCATGGCCGGCAACAACATCC
>NZ_JBFULO010000892.1:0-514 GCF_054049855.1 Stenotrophomonas sp. P5_B8
ACATCATCGGCGAGATCACGGCTGCGTCGGCCGAGCAGTCAGAGGGCATCGGGCAGGTCAACGTTGCGGTGACGCAGCTCGACCAGATGACGCAGCAGAACGCCGCGTTGGTCGATCAATCGGCGGCGGCGGCCGAGTCGMTGCGCGAGCAGGCTCGCACGCTGACCGATGTGGTCGGTGCCTTCCGCTTGCAGCCGGCGCATTGATACCGCGTCCCTGCGCGCCGCCGCGGGAAGCACGAATCGTGGTCCACTCCGGCGTGTTGTCACTGCGTTCGGGAAGGCTGCGATGAAGGCGAGAAAGATTGCGCTCGGGCTGTTGGCTGTCGTCGTAGTTGGCGGCTTCGCCGGCTGGTTCAGTATCGACAAGGAGACTCGTGGGCTGCTGGCCACACTGCCGACCAACCGCGACGTGCTGTTCTGGAGCCAGCCGCAGGGCGATGCGGCCTTTCGCGCGCTCGATCGGCTGTCTGTGCTGGCCAAGTCGCGCGTCATTCCCGCGGGCAGCAGCCCGA
>NZ_JBFULO010000893.1:0-509 GCF_054049855.1 Stenotrophomonas sp. P5_B8
ATGCTAAGCATCGGCAATGGCTCTGGCAACCCCCGCCCCCCTCCAGCGCCTGCGCCGCGACCAGGGTTTCGCCGATGGATTCTGTTGCCTTGGCTGCCATGCCGGCAGGAAGGCCGCCGGGTAGTTCGATGGCGTTGCTGTAGCTGGATGCCAGCACCAGCCCAAATCCGGTGATGCCCAGGCCCGTACCCAAGTCGTAGCGGGTGGCTTCCAGTGCCTTGGCTGCCCCGGCTTTCTCTTCAGGTGCACTGCCCATGATCGCAATGGACGACGCAGTCAGGCCGATGCTCAATGAGATGCCCAGCGCAGCCAGCAGAACAATCACCCACTGGCCTCCCTGGACAAGCAGTCGGCCAAGTTCCGCAATTCATGGCGCCAAATTGCGCGGTCCACGGTCAGCTAGGACGAAACGGTTGCGATAGGGCCAAAGGGAGAGGCAGCGCCGGGTGTTGCGTTTAGGCATAGGTGCGCACGCAACACTTGGGTGCATGCGTAGCACGCAACGGACT
>NZ_JBFULO010000894.1:0-508 GCF_054049855.1 Stenotrophomonas sp. P5_B8
GCCGAGCCATGCTCGGCTGCCCTCCCGCCCGCGACTACGATCATTGGTCACGACGTGCCTGCATTCGCGCGCATTGCGATTGCGACCGTTGGTCGTCGCGCAGGCATTGGCGTGCATTGGGATTACAACCGTTGGTAATGGCGCGCGGGCATGGCGCGCATCGGKATTACKACCGTTGGTYGTGTCGGGGTTCTGAGGGAAMGGCAGCCGAGCATGGCTCGGCTCTACCGATGCGYGCGCAKTCCSGCGCGCCACGATCAACGMTCGTGACCCATCAAGGCGCACGAACCCCAAGGTAGAGCCGAGCCATGCTCGGCTGCCKTTCCCTCAGAACCCCGACACRACCAACGGTMGTAATMCCGATGCGCGCCATGCCCGCGCGCCATKACCAACGGTTGTAATCCCAATGCACGCCAATGCCTGCGCGACGACCAACGGTCGCAATCGCAATGCGCGCGAATGCAGGCACGTCGTGACCAATGATCGTAGTCGCGGGCGGGAGGGCAGC
>NZ_JBFULO010000895.1:0-508 GCF_054049855.1 Stenotrophomonas sp. P5_B8
CACGCCGTAAACCCATCCCTGGGGGCTCGCGGGCGCCATCCATGGCGCCCGACGGTCCCGGCAAGGGGGGCGGACCCTCGCCCAGAGAGATGTGCATCTAGCGGTTGGGAAGAGAGAAAAGCATGCAGAACAGGCGCCCGGTGGCGCCTGTTCTGCGTTATGGGTCCTCTTTTCCTGGATTGAATACAAAATTCTGCACCCGGCCTCGGCATTGGCGCCGCACTTTGCCCTCTGATCTTGGCCGTTGGCTCTGGACCTGGCCCTACCTCCTGCCTTTTCCCTTTTCCCTTTTCCCTTTTCCCTTTGCCCTTCGCTCTTGGCCCTTTGCTCTGGTCCAACTCCAACTCCAACTCCGGCCCACATTCGCCTTCGCCCCACCCTCCCATACGCACCAGCCAACTGTCGGRGSGTGGKGYGGGTGGGTTGGCGGGACCGTGTGTTGCCATGGATGGCAACACCGAGCCCCCATGGATGGGTTCACGGCGTGTCCCGCCAACCCACCCGCACC
>NZ_JBFULO010000896.1:0-507 GCF_054049855.1 Stenotrophomonas sp. P5_B8
ATAGATGGCACGACCTTTAGCACCGGGGGAAAGCGCTATTTCGTTTACTCCCCCTATGTTGGCCCGGACAGCGTGCTGGCCATCGTGGCCATGTCCAATCCCTGGACATTGACTGGAGCGGAAACCATCATCGCGCGCCCCGACCAGACTTGGGAGATGAAGGGTGGACGGCAGATCCTGGAAGGTCCCGAATTCCTGGAGGGCCCTAACGGTGACCTGTTCTTGACCTACTCAGGCAGCGCCTGCTGGTCCGATGATTACGCCATTGGCCTGCTGCACGCCAAAGCAGGCGCCGACCCCTTGGATGCAAAAGCGTGGTCTAAGGAAAAGCACCCTATCTTGGCGAAGAACCCGGCCGGCAATGTATATGCGCCGGGACATAACGGGTTCTTCCAGATGAGTGACGGAACGCCATGGATCGTGTATCACGCCAATCCGGGCCCTGAAATGGGTTGTACGCCCGAACGTTCGCCGCGCGTGCAGCCAGTGCATTGGGATGAGGAGGGC